>WRHP01000011.1 GCA_009783195.1 Syntrophorhabdaceae bacterium
CTGGAATTCGATCTTGATGGTCTTCGATGGTGATTCGAAAACCATGTCCACGATTTTATATGCCGTGGATACGGACATGTCGTATTTATAGGCATCCTGCTCAGCACAGGATACTTGGCAATATTCGCATCGCTGGTTACATCGCAAGGTGACAACCATCATATGAAGAGAAGTGAAATCCCGCAGATACGCCTTCCGCGAGCGGTATTTTGCCGCTGCCTTCTGGATAGCGAAAACATCTTCTTCTGTCCTTCTTAGGAAGAGGCGGCTTTGCAGATCAAGGTAGCTCGGATTATCAGGCGTTATTTTGCTTGAAATAAGCTCTTCAAAGGTTTCTTGCGAAACGAATAGATAATCTCCACATTCATTGACTAACAGAATACGGCCATTCGGATGACGCCTGAACTGGAACGGCAAAAGTCTGTTCATTTTTTTTCAAGGGGATAAAAAGCCTGCTCTACAATCATTTCTCGTAATTTCCCAAACCTGTTCTGGAGATCATGCCGAACTTGCTGCTCAATCAATTCGTTGCAGAATTTTTTCACTATGTTTTCGTCAACGTCATCCGCTTTTTTCGGCTGGATGGATATCTCGATATTATATTCAGCGGCAGGCTGGATCCCTACGTAATACCGATCCGTGAACTTAGCAGCAGCGGAAAAGATAGGCTCTCGCTCGAAAAACTCTTTGCTGAGCACGACTTTCCCATCATTAGGTGTTGATATTGATATGCCTTTCATCGCGCTTCCTGTGTGCTGATAAAATAAGTTTGTCGATTAACTTCAAAGTTGTCGACCAATATATTAGACCTTGAGAACAAGATTCTCACTGCCTTGAATTGCCTTAATGTGTTTCACGCTCAACAAGGGCCTGCCTGCACCCGTAGCCCATCCAGATAATCAGCCCACTCCTGCATCATGCGGCGGCGCTCCGGAAGGTGTTGCGCGTAGTTGTAAGCCGCCCTGACAGAGTTTCTTTCAGAATGGGCAAGCTGTCGCTCGATCCAGTCCCGGTTATAGCCCTGCTCATTCAGCAACGTCGACGCCATGGAGCGAAAGCCATGCACTGTCATAGTGTCCTTGTCGTAACCCATGCGCCGTAATGCAGCAAGCAGGCAAACATCAGAGATAGGATTGGTATCGGCCCTCATGCTTGGAAACAGATACCTGCAATGCCCTGTATAACGCCGTAAATCCCCCAGGATGGCTTGAACCTGGCCGGCAAGGGGCACGATATGGGTTTCCCCCATTTTCATTCTGGAAGAAGGTATGCGCCATTCGGCGGCCTCCATATTGAACTCCGACCATTCAGCCCGGCGAAGCTCCCCAGGGCGAACGAAAACATACGGAGCCATACGCAAAGCCGCGCGGACAATCAAGTTGCCGGGGTAAGCGTCTATGTCGCGCAACAATGCGCCGATGGCTTTGGGTTCCGTAATGCTCGCAAGATTAGTCGGCTTGGCCGGAGAAAGAGCGCCCCGCAGATCGGCGGCGGTGTCACGTTCCGCCCGTCCTGTTGCTATGGCATAACGAAATATCTGCCCGCAATTCTGCATGGCGCGGTGCGCAGTCTCAATGGCTCCTCTGGCCTCAATACGCCGCAGCGCTTCCAGCAGTTCCGGAGCGGTGACGGAGGAAATAATCTTGCTGCCAACAAGGGGGAAGATATCGTTTTCAAGCCGGGTAATTATCTTCTTGCCGTGACTGTCAGCCCAGGCATCCTTGTATTTGCTGTACCACTCACGGGCTACAACCTCAAAGGTGTTCTCCGTTTCCGCTCGGATAGAAGCTTTGACAGCCTTTTTGTGTGCGCTCGGGTCAATGCCTTGAACAATCAAAACTTTGGCGTCCTGGCGTTGCCGGCGGGCGTCAACAAGGGAAACAGCAGGGTATGCTCCGATGCTCAAGGTTTTCTGTTTACCTTTGAAGCGATACGCCATCCGCCACAGCTTCCCTCCGGCGGCAGAAACGTGGATGTACAAACCACCGCCGTCAGATATTTTTTGATCCTTTCCGGAAGGTTTCAGCTTTCGCAGGAAAACATCCGTCAGTTTCACGCCGAAACCCTCCATTTCTGTTGGTATCGATTTCTTCAAAACGCCATCTACCAGTGATTATGCCAACAGAAAGCTGATATGTACATAGATTTTGCGGGATGACGAGAAACTAACAATAACCGAAAAAACTAAGCCCCGCAAGGCCTTGGGGGCTTTGCGGGACTTTATTGGATTAAGGATTGGTGGCGGTGCAGGGAATTGAACCCCGGACACTGCGGATATGAGCCGCATGCTCTAACCGTCTGAGCTACACCGCCACGCTACGCGGAATTTTTGATTATAACCAAAGAAGCGGTCTTGTCAACGAAGCCGTATCACTTCATCCACAGCAGACGCCACTGGGTGGCCCCACCAAGGATTTTTCCGGCATCCATCGAAGCAAGACCAAACCGGGGAAATCCTGGGCGGCTCGTATCCGACAGCATGTCTCTTGCCGCCGAATCGGTTTGCTGGGAGCGCCACTCAAGCCGCAGCGAGTTTTCAGCTTGCGACAAACAAACCAGTTCGGTTCGCGTGGCAAGCCGCAGATTCTCGAAGAATGTGCCCGCGGACACCAGCGTGTTCATAACAACCACTTCGTCTATCCCATCCCGGTTCAGGTCGGCGGCAATCATCACCGCGGGGAAATCAACCTTTTCGTTGACCGCTCCCAGCGGAATCTCAACGCCGGAGAAGGTGTCTATTCCTTCCCATAATTTTTTTCCGTCCGAATCTATGTATACAAGACGGTCACGGGATGACAAAACGACATACCGCGCTTCTTTCATGTGCCGAACCGGGATGAAACCGAATATGAAAGTTCCCTCCGGAAGCGGCAACGTCCCGCCGGAAGCTCTTGGCGCCGCGATTCCATCCGCCATAAGATCCACGCGGAAAACCGGTCCCTCGTAAATCTTTTCCGGGTCCGTTTCCTGTCCGACGAGCGTCATACCTTCAGGTCCAAGGTCAACAACCCGCAGCAGGTACGGAATGTTTGAATAAGTCTTGAGGTATTCGGTGCCGTCAAATTTCCATATATCAGAGACCGCCCTCCTTCCGACAAAACGAACCGCCACTATCTCGGCCACGCCATCACGGTCAATGTCTTTGGCATCGACATAAAACAATCCGGGGCCGGCGCCCGTGATCCGCGCCTTCTCTTTGAGATCGCCCCCTTCTATTGAATAGATCCCAATTTCATTTGCATAAGCCGCGGCGACTTCCCATTTTCCGTCCCGGTCGAGATCGGACATCGCAACCGACACGACTTCACCCTGAATCGGCCCGCTTTGATCGATCACGCCTGATAATTTTGGCGTCGTGTCTTTACCTTGAGCGATCACAACCGCCGGTCCGAAGAAAAGCTCGTTTATCCTGTTCGCCGCTTCGCTTCCCATACGACCGAACGTATCGGCATATCCGGAAGAATACGCGGATATCTCACTCAGAATCCCGGATACTACGACCGTCCGGCCCTTTTCCGTATCTTCCAGCGGGGCAAGCGTTACATCTAACGTCACTCCTTTCCCTATCCTCGACAAAGTACTTGTCACGGTATAAGACGCTCCAAGAGAACGCGCTCCACGCCTGCGCCGATCCTCCACGGAAGACGAAAAAACCCGAGCTGCGGCTGAGCGGACTTCGAACCGCTTCCCAAGCTGTTCCTTCATTGCGTTTTCGACGATCTGTACGGCAGGAGCAAGAACATTGTCATTGGCGACGGCCGAGTCAACCTCCGGAGGGAACAACGCCACGATATGGCGGGCAGCGCGGGCTTCCTGAACAAAAACGAGAACTGCCGCGAAAAGAAGAAGCGGGGCGATCCACCGCGTTGGATGCTTCATCGGAGCAGGGAGGATATTTTTTTGAATTCCGGCGTGCCTGCCGTCTCCAATAACTGATAGATCGCGGCTTCCGTCGGAAGCACCCTGACGTCCGCGTCGCGCATGGCTTCGATCCCAAGACGATGATCGTGGATACGCCTGGACGACACGGCATCCTCGGCGACAAACACCTCGTATCCGGCATTTACAAGATCTATGGCCGTTTGGTAAACACAGATGTGGGTTTCCATTCCTGTCAACAGAACCTGTCGCCTCCCAGTTCTCACAAGAGTGTACAGAAAAGACTCGTTACGGGCGCAGCTAAATGTGATCTTTTCCGTCGTTTCATAAACCTTTCCTTTCAACGCTTCAAGGATCGAGGGGATGGTCCGCCCGAGGCCTTTCGGATACTGCTCTGTAAGCAGGATCGGCAGCTTGAGTGTTCCAGCAGCCTCCGCCGCGACGATTATGTTCCTGCGCGAGCGCTCGTACAACTCGCTGTCTATAGCGGAAACAAGACGCTCCTGGACATCTATTACGACAAGCGCCGCGTCTTCCCGGTTCAGCACCCTGTTCACTTTACGCTTCTCCTCGACCGCCGCAGCCAAACGCCTTGCCTGATAAACATCGCATTATATCCCGACACCCTCCCGAAGTTGGCGGCGAATCTTGCGCGTCAGGCAACAGCGAGCCATGTTTGACCGCAATTTGGTATTAAGCGCGGGCACGCTTATAAAGGTATCCCTTAAGCGCAAGCTTTTTTGCGACGGCTCTTTAAACCAGATAAATAGCGGCTTGAACCCATTATTTGCCGGCCGGCTGTCGATTCCGTTGCCATATTTCCGTGTCTTGGGTAACATAAGATTATGAAAAAAATTCTTTTGCTTTGCGGATGCGCGTTATTTGTTCTTTGCGTCCCGATGATTTCCCCGATCATTCCCAATGCGGCAAACGCCGATATTTTCCAATGGAAAGATGATAACGGCACAGTCCACTTTACGGACGCGCCTACAAACATTCCCCCAAAATATCGCGCCAGCCAGAAAAAAGTTCTGCGCACGCCTTCCGACAGCGGCCTTCCTGGCTTGACTATTATCGAATCTCCACCGAAAGACCTGCCGCCTATTATTTTAGAGCCGCCTCCTATGCAGCCTACTCCGTCTAGACAGGCAAGCTCACAAGCGCAAGCGGATCAGTTGCAGGCAAGAATTTCGGCGAAAGAGAAATTCATCGAAAGCATCGACCTTAAACGTTCTCACGCACTGAACCCTTTAGGAAACCGGTTCGTCTCGCCGGAAGATCAGGAGCTATACAACAAGTATTCGGAAGAATTGCCGAGGGACAGACAGCAGCTTAGAGAGCTACAGTCAAACAAGCCTTAAAAGATATATTTGTTTCAATATGATGTTTTCTTATTTTCTGAATTATTAACTTCTGGTAAAGTGTCATCGCGCCACGAAAAAGAGCTTATGGATGCTTATTCGCTTACCATCTTTGTTCCGGAATAATGCGTCTATTCCCTGAATTACCCACATAAACTTACCCAAAAACCTTTTTGTCGCGCTTATTATCTTGCATTTATATCTACTATTTTTATTGTCGCTATTTTACAGACATAAACATGCTTTCTCTTGTTCAATTGCCAAGCGTACCGGAATAATTATCCCCCCTAAGCCAACAAACTACCATCAGATTTAACAGCAAAAACGGAACCATGGTTTATATCTTATTTAAATTGAAAACCTTAAGCGACAAGCAGCACAATATAATTCAAGCCAGCTTAACAAGCGCTATAACGCTACCCGCAATTCTGGATAAATACAGCTTAAAGCTATATCCGGGAATATTTTTGACATATATGGCAGTATATCTTACCAAAAGCTTGCGCAACAAATTTAATCTGAGAAATAACGACTTCTTTTTTCTGCTTGCGGAATTTGGACGCAATCTCCTGTAATACAGAACATCCGAATTCGAGCAAAGATTTATTGTTTCAACTCTGCCGGCAACAAGAAACATAAATAAAGAGTCTTCACTTATCGCAATATCTGTATAAAAACGACCATCAAGAATTAATTCGCGTGGAATTAATTTCCCCCAACATGTGCTAAGAAAAGACCTCAGCTTAAAAAAATCGTCGGGGCTTGTTTTTTTATTTGACGCGTATGCATTTGACAAATAATCATTAGATAAATTGGAAATATTTTGCACAAATGGGCCTACGTTAGAAACCATTATCCCATTTTTCACCCTGCTATTATATAATTCTTTCAAATAATTTGCGCTTACCAAATCGTCATCATCGACAAATAAAATATATTCTCCATCGGCGTTATCAATACCAATATTTCTGGCATTAGACACTCCCGAAATACCAGTATAAATGTAATTCACTAAAACGCCTGACATTTCGGTATTCATATGATTTAATATATTATTTTCATACGGATGCCGTATCCCGTTTAACACAATAATAATTTCAAAATCTTTACGCAAAAAATCCTGATTTTTCAATGAACCAAGGCACTCATACAAATAGTCGCCAGGCTGATATGTTGGGATAATAATAGATATTTTCATTTTATAAAATTCACAAACAAGTGACGTATGGTTATTTCAAATACAAACATAGAAGCTTTCTTCGTTTGTTTCACGGTTTTTCAGCGGACAGGATCGCCGGCAAGAACCTATTCGCATTCCTACTCCATAGGATATTTAAGGGTAATGGATGTTTTTGCGGGGGTTTTCGCCTCGGAGGAATTCCGCGCTTCTACAATTACTTCCGTTACAAGTCCCTTTGGCGGGCGTCCGTAGGCAGCCTTGAAATCCTCCGATACCCGCCGCGCGGTAGAGATTTCTTTTCCCGCTTCTTCAGGCCCGGCCATGATAAACACTGTTTCCTCCTCCCACAAGCGATACATTGATCCAACGGGAAGCATCGTCCCCCACGCGTAAGTAAGCCGGATTCCGGAAGGACGGAAACCGTTGGCCAGTCCCACGAAAAACAGCTTGAAACGGCCCCAGCCCCCAAGCGACAGCTTGTCTTTCCCGTAAACGAAAGTCACCGACGCGGGAAACCTTGCCCCGCTTGGCCGATATTCGTTCCCGGCAGGCATGACAAGATCCGTTGACATCTGAATCGCAGCGTTATCCGAACTCCAGCTTCCTTTGCGCGTGTAGGAGACATTGGCTCCGGGAGGCAAAACCAGCTCGACGGCAATCCCGTTAGGAGAAGCGCCCTCATGAATCGTAGGCTTTTCACCCCAAAGACCGATGCCGGAGCGCCGCCAACCGTGCCCCAACCCCTCGGCGGAAAATGAGACCACGGGAACAAGAAGCGCGACAAAAACAAAAAAAGAGATATACCGCCCCAAAAAATGGTTACGCATTATTTCGCATCTTCTCCCGGCACATTCCGGCGTACCGCCTTCAACTTTACGAAATACCGCTTGCGCGGTGTCTCGCCATTTGTTCCCGCGAGTCAGTTAAAAACTGACGCCCTTCTCTGGAACTTTGTATGGCAGTGCCGCAAAGCGCATTTTTTTCATGTTTTACTAATGAAACAGCGGGAGCGCGCGCGCAAGATCCGTTTTTTGTACCTCTTCATAAAAAACTTTGCTCTTGCTCCCGGTTCCTTTCCGTCGCGCGTCTTTCGCGAGCGGTTTTTTCTATATTACGACGGGACGCGCCAAAAATCATTGACATACGCTTTAGCCTCTCGTTAACGTGAGCTACACTTCTTGTCAGGAGCGCTAACGTGAAAAAAACCGTCACATATAAAGATGCCGGGGTGGACATAGACGAAGGGGAACGCCTTGTTTCCCTCATAAAACCGATAGTGCGCACCACAAGCCGCAAGGAAGTGCTTGGCGACATAGGCGGATTCGCCGGCTTCTTTCGCTTTCCTCCCCGCAAATACCGGGAGCCTGTCCTTGTCGCCGCGACCGACGGCGCCGGCACAAAAGTCAAGGTAGCCGCTATGGCCGGCAAGTTCGACACGGTAGGCATAGACCTGGTCGCGATGTGCGTAAACGACATTCTTGTCCAGGGCGCCGAACCGCTTTTCTTCCTTGATTACTACGCGACCGGAAAGCTATCCGCCAAAGACGGCGCCGCGGTGGTCTCCGGTGTGGCGGAAGGATGCAGGCAGGCCGGATGCGCCCTTTTGGGCGGAGAAACCGCCGAGATGCCGTCCGTTTACGCGCCCGGCGAGTTCGATCTGGCCGGCTTTGCCGTAGGCGCGGTAGAGCGCCGCAAGATCATTACCGGCAAAAACGCGCGCGCCGGGAATGTTCTTGTAGGACTTGCCTCCTCCGGTCTGCACAGCAACGGGTATTCGCTTGCTCGCAAAGTCGTCTTCGATATCATGAAAAAGCGAATCCACGACCGGATGCCCGACTGGGGAGCCACGGTCGCCGAGGAACTGCTGCGGCCCACGAAAATCTATGTCCGCCCAATTCTTTCCTTCCTTCGCCGGAGAAATATTCTGGCAATGGCGCACATTACAGGCGGCGGATTGCCCGGCAATGTTCCCCGTTCTCTTCCACGCGGAACCTCGGCGTTTATCGACAAGTCGGCATGGGAAACACCTCCTGTGTTTCGCGCCTTGTGCGAAGCGGCCCGCCTGCCGGAAGACGAACGGTACCGCACCTTCAACATGGGGATAGGAATGGTCCTCGTGTTGGCCCAAAAGGATGCCGACGCGGCTTTGGCGCACTTCCGAAAAGCTAAAATACAGGCGTCGGTTATCGGCGAAGTGCGCAAGGGAACAGGCGAGCCTAAAGTCACCTTCGGCGGGAAAGCGCGGTGAGTTCACTTCCTTCCATCGGCGTCCTGGTTTCCGGCAGCGGCTCCAACCTGCAAGCCATCATCGACGCTGTGGAAGCCGGTTGCATACCCTGCAAAATAGGGGTCGTCATAAGCAACAAAGCCGACGCTTACGGACTCGTCCGCGCCCGCAGCCACGGAATCCCCACCGAATTCGTTGATCACCGTTCTTTTGACAGCCGGGAGGCGTTCGACGCCCATCTCGTGAAAATTCTCCGCTCTTACGACATCCGGCTTGTCTGCCTTGCGGGGTTCATGCGCCTTTTAACACCCACGTTCCTTGGCGCTTTCCCCATGCGCGTACTGAACATCCATCCCGCCCTTCTTCCATCCTTTCCGGGAACGCACGGGCCAAGAGACGCCCTGAACTACGGCGTCCGCTTCTCCGGGTGTACGGTGCATTTTATCGACGAAGGAATCGACACGGGACCGATTGTCGCCCAGGCTGTGGTCCCGGTGTACGAAGACGACACGGAAGAATCGCTGGCCGCCCGGATACTGAAAGAAGAACACCGAGTCTATCCTATGGCGATCCGTCTGTTCCTCGAGGAAAAACTGACAATCTCGGAGAAAAAAGTGTTCACCGGAAACGCCGGCAGAATTTCCGGATTCTCATGCAGGAACCCTGACACCTGACCTGATCGCGACTTTACGGATCACACCCAAAGCAGCAGAATCCGGTATCCCCAGTACTTCCATCCCTCCACGAAATGCCTTCTTGCCCAGCGCCAGGCAGCGTCGAGCTTGCCGTTTTCCGTGTTTACCCGGATTACTGAAATATCGACACCGGACGACAGCACTTTCTTGAATGTGTGGTATGCGCGAGGAATATGGTAATCGGACGTAACAAGAATAATGGACGAGTATTTCCGTTCTTCAACAAGAGCTTTCGCCGAAAAAGCGTTTTCGAGCGTGTTCCCGGACCACCCTTCGGTATGGATTCTGGAAAGCTCCCATTCGGAAAGAGTGTCCGCCTCGGGCAGAAGCTGCGTCAATTTCGTATTTTTTCCCGTACCAAGTATACACAAATCCCAGCCGCTGCCCGCTTTCCAGACCTTGAATCCTTCCGCGATCCGCCCTCCTCCGCCGGTAAGCACTATTACGGCGTCCACAGAACCGGAAGACGGCTCCGGAATCTTGCGCCCCAGGAGATGAGGAGCCGCCGGAATCGCAAGAAAAAAGAAAACAGGGAGCGCAATCCACAAGAAGCGAAAGCCGCTCTTGCGCCTAAAATCCGGTCCCTGGAGAATGTATTGTCTTTTATATGTCTTCATGTTAATAATTTACGGTTAAATCTATGGAGGCGGCTATGGCAAAGTGCTCTATTTGCGACAAAGGTCCCAGCTTCGGAAACAACGTTTCCCACGCAAACAACAAAACCCGCAAGGTCTGGCGTCCTAACATCCAGCGCGTAAAAGCGATCCAGGACGGCACGGTGCGTCATATCAACGTCTGCACGCAGTGCATCAAATCGGGAAAAGTCGTTAAAGCTGTCTGAGACGAGGCGGTTTCGGAAGATACCGGGCATCTCGGCAGCCGGGTCCATTTCAAGATTCATGTTCTCGTAATCCGTATGATTCCGATGGCGTCGATTTCCACCCTGGCCCCAGACGGCAGACTCGAAACCTGCACCGTGGCCCGTGCGGGTTGGTTTGCCTGGAAAAACGAACTGTAAACTTCGTTCATCTCCTGGAACTCTCCCATGTCCAGCATATAGACAGTCGTTTTCGCCACCGTATCTAATCCCGCACCCCCTGCCTCAAGAACCGCCACCAGATTCTTCAAAGCCCGCTCGGTTTGCTTCCGGATTCCCCCCTCCACCAACTTGCCTGTGGCGGGATCAAGAGGAATCTGCCCTGAACAGAACAGAAAACCGTTGCACTTGACCGCCTGTGAATACGGCCCTATCGCTTTGGGGGCATCCCCGGTTGACACGATCACTCGTTTCATATTAACCCCTCCCTCTCTCCACCGTCTGCACCCCTTTAACCTTCTCTATCGATTTGATTAGGGATGCAAGGTGGCCCGCGTTGTTAACCGAAACTTCGAAGTTACAGACGGCCCGCTTGTCGCGAGTGGTCGTTACCGAAGCCCTACGGATATCCACCTCACTCTGGGTAATAGTACGCGAGATGTCCGCTAAAAGTCCCGGCTTATCGTTGCACATAATCCGTATCTTCACGGGATGGACCGCTTGTGTTCCGGCTTCCCAGGTCACTTCAATTGCCCGCGCCGGATCAAGTTCCAGCACTTTATGGCAATCTTTCGAGTGGACCGTCACTCCTCTTCCCCGCGTAATGAAACCGATGATGGGGTCCCCCGGCACGGGATGACAACAGTTCCCCAACCGAATAAAGATCCCGTCCATTCCTTTGACCGTGATGGAGCTTGGTCTCTTGGCAACAGCCTTACGGATAATTGAGGAAAGACTGGATTCCTTTCCCGCCCTTTCATTGAGCTTCTCTTGCGGAACAAGCAGGCGCAGCAGCGGCGTGATGGACACCCGGCCATATCCCATCGCCCGAAGATAATCATCCGCGTTCTTGTAGCGCATCTCCTGCAGGATCTGGGCAAACTGCTCCCCTTTAATTACCTTGGCCGGGTTCAGGGAGTATTTCCTTAGCTCTTTCTCCAAAATCTGGCGGCCCAGATCCAGCGACTGCTCCATCTGCTCCTGGCGCACCACGGCCCGTATCCTTGCCAACGCCTTGTTGGTCTTTGCAATCTTCAGCCAGTCGCGGCTTGGCTTATGGGACGGCTGCGTGATTATTTCGACAACATCCCCGCTTTTGAGCGGAGTCTTCAAAGGAACCAGCCTGCCGTTTACCTTGGCGCCGACGCACTGGTTCCCGACCTGCGTGTGGACCGCGTAGGCAAAGTCTATCGGCGTTCCTCCCCGAGGAAGCTCCTTTACGTCGCCGCGAGGCGTAAAAACATAAACCTCTTCCTGAAACAACTCCTCCTTTACGGTGTCCATAAATTCCCGAGGGTCCTTCATGTCCTGCTGCAATTCGAGAATCTGCCGGAGCCAGAGGAACATATGGTCCTCTTTCTCCACGGTGCGGCGTCCCTCTTTGTATTTCCAGTGGGCCGCGACGCCGTTATCGGCAAGAGCGTGCATCTCCTCGGTGCGGATCTGTATCTCCATCATCTCCGAGTTCGGGCCAAAAACAGTGGTGTGGAGCGACTGGTACAAGTTCGCCTTAGGCATGGCGATATAATCCTTGAACCTGCCTGGAACCGGCTTCCAGAGATTGTGGACGATTCCAAGCGCCCCGTAACACTCCCGCAATGTCTTTGTTATGATCCGGAGTCCGACGAAATCGTGAAGATGCTCGAAATCAATCCCTTGGCGGTTCATCTTCTGATATATGCCCGCAAGGTGTTTTTCCCGGCCGGATATGGCCGCGGCAATGCCCGCCTCGCGGCATTTCTCCTCAAGAAGAGCAACGACATCGCGGATATGCCCCGCGGAGTTTTGCCTGCGCTCACCGGCTTTACGGAAAAGATCCGCGTACTGGTCCGGCTGGAGCACGGCAAAGCAAAGGTCTTCCATCTCGCCCCGCACACGCGACATGCCAAGACGAGCCGCGATGGGAGCGTATATGTCGATAGTTTCCCGCGCGATGGCGGTTTGCTTCTCGGAAGAAAGATGCTCTATGGTGCGGAGATTATGAAGGCGGTCGGCAAGTTTGACAAGGATAACCCGAAGGTCCTTCCCCATAGCCAGAATCATCTTTCTTAGTGATTCGGCTTTCTGGGCCGCGACATCGGAGATTGTCACCCGGCTGATCTTGGTAACCCCATCCACAAGCAGCGCGATCGAGTCTCCGAAAAGATCGCGTATCTCTTCAATCGTCGCGACCGTGTCCTCTACCGTATCGTGAAGCAACCCGGTAGCAACTGTTTCCTCGTCGAGGTTCCAGTCCGCCAGGGAATAAGCCACATTCAGCGGATGGATCAGGTAAGGATCTCCCGATATCCTCAACTGCCCGTGGTGTACTTTTGCGGTGAAAACGTACGCCTTGTGGATAAGCTCTACGTTAGCATTTGGTCTGGCTGCCTGTACTCTCTCGACAATATCAAGGACGCGGAACAATGCCATACCGCTCCTTTAAGAGGCGACCTACTTTACCCGGACCTTTCCCTGCGCAACCTCGCGAAGCGCGACGACCGTCGGCTTCTCTTTCCTGAGGGTGGTATCAATCGTAGCTCCCTGACCGCCGTATAGCTGCTTTGCCCGCTTTGCGGCCACCACGGTGAGCTGAAAGTGGTTATCCACGTTTTGCAGGCAATCCTCAACCGTTATCCGAGCCATCCCATCCGTCTCCTTTTTCGCTCAGGATTACATCAACGATACTCTGCATCCGCTCCCGACGCGACCGCTGGGCCATCACGATACATTCCACCTGCCGGACCGCCGTCTCCAACTCGTTGTTGACAACAATGTAATCGTACTTCTGGAGTTCCGCGATCTCTTTCCATGCCTCGTCGAGGCGCCGCTCGATATCCGCGCGGCTGTCTCTGGCGCGATCAAAAAGCCTTTTCCGAAGCGCCTCCCGGTCCGGAGGAAGAATTCCAATCAGGATCGCCTCCGGAATAGCGGCTTTTACGGCGGTGCCTCCCTGAACATCAATTTCCAGCAACGCGTCATTCCCGCCTGATACGATCGTTTCCACGACGGATCGTGAAGTGCCGTACCAGTTGCCGAACACATTGGCGCATTCGAGAAATTCGTTACAATTTACCATGTTACCAAATTCCTGATCGCTTACGTAGTAATAATCTTTCCCGCCCGCCTCTCCGGTCCGTCTCTCTCTTGTAGTGTATGAAATCGACAAAACAATCCCTTTCACCAGTGAGAGCAGAGCGCGGCAGATCGTGGTCTTGCCCGCGCCGGAAGGCGCCGAAATTACTATGATGTCCCCACGTGTCATAGTTGTGGTCACTCCACGTTCTGAATCTGTTCACGGATTTTCTCAAGCTCGGCCTTTGCCTCCACCACCAGGGAGGAGATTCCGGCATGGGCGGACTTGTTCCCCGCCGTGTTCAGCTCCCTAAATACTTCCTGAACCAGAAAGTCGAAGCGTTTCCCTACGGCGTTCCCCGGCTCCCGGAAAAACGTTTCCATGGAGGCCAGGTGTGACCGCAGGCGGTCGCACTCTTCCGTGATATCCAGCCGGTCAATAAGGATAGCCGCTTCCTGGTGAAGACGAACGGGGTCGACCCCGGCGCTCCCGGAAAGCGTCTCGATCCGCTCTTTGAACCTTGCCTGGGCAAGTTGGCGGTTTTCGGACGAAAGCAGCCGGATCTCCTCCGCCATCTTTCCGATTCGCCCAGCGGTCTCGCGAAGCACTGCCTTAAGCCGTTCCCCTTCCTTTTTACGCGCCTCAAGCAGCATGGCCAAAGCGTCATGAACCGCGTACTGCACCTCTGGCCAAAGAACGCTTACCGGGTCTTCTCCTTCGTGGTCCGTACGGAACAGTTCGGGAACGCCAATCAGATCCCGCAGCGTCAATTCGCCTCCGACTCCAAACTCTTCGCGGATGCGGCCAGCCTCGTCAAGAAACGCTTTTAGCAGGTTCCGGTTCACTGACAGCCTGCCCGCAAGCCGCCCGGTTTCGCGGACGCCAAGATAAACATCCACCTTCCCTCTTCGAAGAGTGTCGCGGACCATTCCTCTTACCAGTGGTTCCCAGGAAGCAAACCTTCCGGGACAGCGAACATGCACATCGAGAAAGCGGTGATTTACAGACCGGATTTCAACGGAAAACGAAACATCGTCTCCGTGGAGTTCGGCTTGGCCGTAGCCTGTCATGCTCATCCAGGACATGCTGGCGATATTAACACAACGGTTGATTGACCGGCCAAAATCCAGGGCGGGTTGTCATTTTACGCACTGTTGGAGCAGGCTGCCGCGCAGCTCCTTCAATAAGCTTCTGATTTCCAAAGAGGCGTAATCCGGATATGTCCATGGCAGCGAGCGATATTCCCCTTTTTGGAAAATAAGCGTAAGGTCGGCAAATACGCCATTACATAGATAAATCCGGTGCGAAAAGTTCTTTCCCGTCGCAAGAACAAAGTTTTCCGGCGTCAGCAAACCAGGGTCGAGATTCACAATCCTTTGCCCATCTTTTGAAAACTTCTGTTCTATTTCTTCCATACGGATTTTGATTTCCGGCAAAGCATCCCTGGAAACCAAAGCTGACGCGGCAAAGAACCTTCTAAACAGCGGTTTTCCCATTTCGGCATGGTAATACTCCGTGCGGTCAAACGGCAAAAGCGGCCCGGCAAAACAAACCTCTCCCACGGCTTCCGAAAGAAGGGGCAGCAGGGTTGGAAGAATGTTTTCGTCCCGGAAAATCGAAGAGATTACAAGCTTTCCGGAAGGAGGAACGCCCCGTTTGCTCATTCGCTCCCGTCTTGTTTCGCGGCGCGCGCGGCATGAATTAGTTTTTCAGAGGTGATCGGAGAGGTGCCGACTTCGCCTACAACCACACCCGCAGCAATATTGGCAAACATCGCGGCATCGCGCATGGAAGCGCCGGCGGCCAGACATGCCGCCAGAGTGCCTATAGCGGTGTCTCCGGCGCCGGTGACGTCGAAAACCTGCCGGGCGATAGCGGGAATGTGAAAGCAATCTTTGCGTCCCCGCTCAACAAGGCTCATCCCCTCTTCGCCGCGCGTAACAAGGACCGCCTGCGCCCCGGTCCTGCGAACCAGCTCCTTCCCGCCTTCCAGGACTTCGAGATCGGACCGGAACTCTTTTCCCCCAAGCGCGGCCTCGGCCTCTTTCTTGTTGGGAGTAATGATCGTGCACCCCTTATACCAGGAAAAATCGGTCTGCTTGGGATCGACAGCAACGAAAATGCCCTTTTCACGCGCGGCCTTTGTTACTTCCTTTACCAGTTCGGCGGATAACACGCCTTTGCGGTAGTCCGACAACACAACCCCTTGCACCTTTTCCAACAAGGCGAAGATGCGCTTTATCAGGGCGTCCCGTGTTTTTCGGGACGAAGGGCCGCTCTTTTCGCGGTCGACACGGACAACCTGCTGGCCGTGGGCAATAACGCGGGTCTTCAAGGTTGTCGGGCGATCCGGGTCCTGAACGACCGCCGAAACGCCGATTCCTGTTTTGCGAAGCGCCTGCGTCAGATAGCGGCCCGCGGGATCGGTCCCCGCAAGCCCCGCAAGCTCGACCGATACCTTGAGGCCGGAAAGATTGAGCGCGACGTTTGCCGCGCCGCCCGGAACCCGCGCGTCGCGAGTTACGGCCACTACGGGAACGGGAGCCTCCGGAGAAATACGTCCAACGGTTCCAAAAACATATTCGTCGAGCATAATGTCCCCGACGACCAGAATGCGGCAAGAGCTGAACCTGGCAATGAGCCGTCCGGCATCTTTTTGTAAAACTTCATTATTCATAGGAACAAGCCTCGTCAAGCATGAGGACGGGAATGCCGTCGTCAATCCTGTAAGCCAGCCCGCACGCGCGGCAACAAAGCCTGCTTTCCAGGGGGTCCGGCGACAACTCTCCTTTGCATTTGGGACAAGCCAGAATCTCAAGCAACTCTTTGTCCATAGATCAATCCCCAGGTTGTTCCGGAATCAGTTCCCCGACGAGAGTCCAATCCTTGATCTTGCGGAACTTGCCGAAGATTTTTAACGGAACGTGCTTGCCGTCGTCGGAGACCCACATTCTGAACTCCCCTTTGTCGTACGGTTCCCCATCTTTCCAAATCACGGGCTCGACAACAAGAGTATCCACCAGGCCGTTTTTCGTATTCAGCAGCGTGCTTCCGGACAGCCGGCCGGTGATCTGGTAGATCTTTCGGCCGGCATACATGTTCACAGGCTTCTCTTCGCGGCTCATGTCCCGCGACCGGAAATAGTAAACGGCGCTTATCGGATCGTAGCACGAAGGAGCCGCGTCCGCGGTCTTTCGAATCGTTCCGTCGTCCGTGTAGATGTACGTTATCTTGCCGTTTTTTTGATCATAAACAGCCACGTCGTCCCGCTCGTCTTTCTTGCCTGTGTATTCGATACGGATTGGCTGGATGGTATCCGCGTCAAGATAGTAATCAATCGCTTCGCTTACAGGATAGATATAGGAGAGAATCCCGGAGGTCCAGGCCCTGACCTTTATGTGGTAAGCAGCCTTTCCTTCGACTGAAACAATACCTGTGTATTGGAAGCGGGCGTACCCCATAGAGATACCAAGAAAGTCAACGCGAAAGAACAGGGTTTCCGGCTGCGCCGCCCATTGCGGCATCTGGAGTTCGGACCCCGCGGGTGTCGCCCCTGAGACGGAAGACTCCGCCGGCGCGGTATCCGGCGCGTCTTGCCGCGCTTCGCCATAAGGCGGAATCTCCGCCGCGGAAGGTTGCGCGGCGTTGTCTGGCGCGAAAACCCGGACAGGCTCGTCAAGCGGAGTTTCGCTTCCACGGGCGTAAAAACAGTTGATAGAGACGACACAGGCCACTATCAAGCAGGCAACAGCCCCCGGAAGATAAATACCGATACGGCGCGTTGATTCGCCCATCCTAACCATCCTCCGACAAAATCCATTCCACGGTTTCCCGCATTCCGGGAAGGAAAACATCGGGCAAAAGCCCAAGGCACTCTCCTTCTTTTCGTTCCGTGGAGCCATATCCCGTTTCCACAAGCGCGGTACGCGCTTTCAGGCGTATCCCAAGCTCGATGTCGGACAATTTATCGCCGACCATCCAGCGACTATATGTGTCAGGAACTTTCAACCGGCGCAAAACAGCTTCGGCAAGCCCGGTATCCGGTTTACGGCAAGAGCAGGCTTTTCTGTATTCTTCCACAACCCCTTCGGGATGATGCGGACAATACTCGACAGCGTCAAAAACCACCCCTTCCGCCCGAAACTTCTCCAAAAACGCCCGGTGGACCGTCTCCATCTCGTCCCGCGTAAATATTCCACGCGCCAGCCCAGACTGATTAGAAAGAACGGCAAGAACATATCCTTTTGAAGCCAGTTTCCGGAGAGCATCCGCCGCGCCGGGAAGGATTCTGACGCTCATCGGATCACGCAGATACCCTGTATCCTCTATCAGCGTCCCGTCCCGGTCCATGAACACTATCCCCTTCAAACTCCCTCCCTATAAACATCCGGTTCGTCGCTGTGCCGGGTTTTCCAGCGCGGCTGAAACCAGATCCACTGATCGGGCGCCATTTTGATGACCTTTTCAAGCTCCTGATTGCAGCGGCGGGTAAGCTGAACGATCTCCTCTTCTTTCGGAGCGTCGAAATCCATCGGCACGTCGGGACCAAATCGCACCGTATGGCGGAATTTATCCGCGGGGTCCCTGAAAACGAAACCAGGATGAATGGCGGCGCGCAACGCCAGCGCCAGCCGGGCAATTCCGTCGGTCGTGTAAGTCTTGCGGCCAAAGAGCTCTACGGGAACCCCTTTATGCCGGTCCACATTTTGATCGATCAGAATTCCGACCATGACCTTTTTACGTAAAAACCTGAGTATATGCTTCGCGGATTCGGTCTGCCGGATAACGGTGTTCCCTCTGATTTGCCGACGCTCCGTCACTATAGCGTCCAGGATCGGGCTTCGGAGCGACTTTACGATAAAGGCCATCGGAGCGACCAGCACGCTGTACGCATGAGACGAAAGTTCCCAGTTTCCGAAGTGTCCCGTCAGCACAATGATCGAACGCCCTTCCCGCGCCGATTTCTCGATATGTTCCAGCCCCTCTATGCGAAAACGCTCGCGAATGTAGCGTTCGTCCATTTTGGGAATATGCAGAAACTCCGCGGCGGAGGTGCCTACTCTTTTATAGCAATACCGGATGATCCGTCCCGCTTCCTTTTCATCCATTTCCGGAAACGCGATCTTGAGGTTTATTCGCGCAATGCGCCGGTGTTTCCGGTCGATTGCCCACACAATCAACATCAACCCTTCGAGAAAAAACGCCATAACGGCAAGGGGGATCGCTTCCAGCAGCCGCAACAAGAACCGGGCGAGTCGCTCTTTCATCGCGAGGCTCCGTCCAGGGATTTGAGAATACTTTGGGACAATCGTTCCCATCCGTCCAAAAATTCCACCTCAACGCGAAACGCGCCTACCGGAAACGGCGTGTCCGCCGGGATACGAACAAGATCTTTTTCGGTTGTAACGATAGGGCGTCCTTTCGATTCCCTGGCGATCCGGGCAAGATCCCGCATGTCATACGGGTGATGGTCGGGAAAACCCGCGAAACCGCCGATTTTGTATCCGGCCAGCGAAAGCGTTTCACGAAACTGCGCATTCCCCGCCAGCCCGGAAAACACGAAAACCTCTGAACCCGCCGGAGCCAGATCATACGGCTTGCCGTCGAGCCCCACCATTCCCTTTGGAACCGTTCGGGAAAAAGCCCTGGGGCTATCGGCGGGAAACGGCACGGAACGCGCAACCCTTTCTCCGGCGGCAATATCCGGGCATTTCGTCACCACAAGGCCATCCGCAAAACGCGCATGGGAGGGGGGCTCCCTCAGCCTGCCAAACGGCAAGGTCATCCGGTTTCCGAGCCCTTGCCCGCAGTCCACCAGGAGAAGATCGAAGTCCCTCGCCAGGGAAAGATGCTGAAAACCATCGTCAAGCAGGAACACATCCACGGAAACATGCTTCAAAGCCTCCGCGCCCGCCGCCGCTCGCGACTCTCCCACAAGCACGGGGACGCCCGGAAGAGAACGCGCCATCAGCACGGGTTCGTCGCCGCATTCCAGAAAACCGCCGGTTTTTCCTTCCCCACGCGAAACCCAAACAACTCCGCGGCTGCCGCGCCTGTATCCTCTGGACAAGATTGCGACCCGGCGTCCAATCCCGGAAAGCCATTTCGCGAGGTACATCACATGAGGGGTTTTTCCCGTTCCGCCGGCAGAGATATTTCCCACGCACAAAACCGGACGCGCCAGCCGTTCGGCGGAAAGAACTCCCGTTCCATGAAGAAACCGCCGTACCCGTGCCGCCGTCCCGAAGATCATACGGCTTCGCCAGACCGCTTCATAACAGACAGGATCGTGTCCGCGTTCCGGCCGGAAGCGCCTTCGAACCGCCCGAAGAGCTCTTTTCCCTTGCACCCGACCGCTTTGAAGATATCCGGGCAAGACGCGAATTTCACGAAGACATCCGCAAGTTCCTCTTCCCCCGCCGCCCGAATAAGCCCGCCAGCCTCCATGAACGTATCGAATATCTCCTGGAAGTTTCCCATGTGCGGCCCTACCACCGTCGGCACACCGTGCCATGCCGGCTCCAGAATATTGTGTCCGCCCTTTGGAATAAGGCTTCCTCCGACAAACGCAAGCCCCGCCGCCGCGTAGGCGCAGGAAAGCTCTCCTACGGTATCAAGCAGCAAGACAGGCTCTTCGATCAGGTTTTGTCCCGCACGCATCAATGTTCTGCGCGCAAACGGAATATCTTCCTGGCGCAGCATGATTTCCACAAGACCAAACCGTTCGGGATGTCTTGGGGCAAGGAGAAGCTTGATTTGCGGAGAAACCTTTCTGGACGCCATAAACGCCCGCAGTATGATCGCTTCTTCCCCTTCGTGTGTGGAACCCGCGATAATCCAGCGCGTTCCATTTGTTTTTTCCTCCTCAAGAGCCAAGACAATGGGTAAGGCGCTTTTTGCCGAGTGCGACACATCAAACTTCAGATTCCCGCCCACCGCGACGATTGCGGGGTCGGCGCCAAGCGCGACAAACCGGTCCGCGTCGTCACGTGTTTGGGTGGAAATGGCGCTTAGAGTCCGGAGCGCGGAGGCAAATAACCACCTGAACCTCGAATAACCGCGAAACGACCGCTCGGAGATCCGTCCATTCGTAATCACCACAGGAATGCCTCGCTGAAGGCATTCAGCCAGAAAGTTTGGCCATATTTCCGTTTCCACGATGACGACGATGTCCGGACGCACCCGGTCGAGAAAACGGCCGCAGACTCCCGGAATGTCAAACGGGAAATAGAACCTTTCATCGACTACGCCTGACAGCGCTTTTTCCGCGGTACCGCGTCCCGTCAGGGTCACATTCGAAAGAAGCAACCTCGCTTGCGGAAGATGTTCCTTCAGACGCCGCAGAAGCGGAACCGACGCGTTTGTCTCTCCGACTGAAACAGCGTGCGTCCATATAACAGGCCCTTGTTCTTTCGATGACGAAGGCAGACCGTAAATACCCAGCCGGTCGAAGAAATTCGCGCGGCGTTTCCGGAACAGCAAAACCCAGGGAACCCATAAAGGCAGCAGCAGGACGACGCCTGCAAAAAGAAGAAGGTTATATGCGATATGTTCCGGGCTCCCGGAGCGGAAGGTTCGCGGCAACGTTGTTACTCCTCAGTCCGTATCGACCGCGGGAACGGATTTTCTCTCCTCAAACTGCTTCAGATAAACATTCCTGTATAAGGAATCCCAAGCCATAAGTTCTTCGTGCTTGCCTTTCTCAACGATCTGTCCGTTCTCGATCACAATAATTATGTCCGCGTTTCGGACAGTCGAGAGCCGGTGCGCGATTACAAACGTCGTCCTTCCCTTCATGAGCCGATCCAGGGCTTCCTGAACTATACGCTCCGAAGCCGTATCAAGAGCGGAAGTGGCTTCGTCAAGGATCAGGATCGGGGCGTCACGCAAAAGAGCGCGGGCAATCGCTATACGCTGCCGCTCGCCTCCAGACAGCTTCATCCCCTGTTCGCCTATGGCCGATTCGTACCCGTCCCGCATCCTGGAGATGAAACCGTGAGCGCCCGCGGAGCGCGACGCCTCCTCCACCTGCTCCATCGTCGCGCCTTTTTTGCCATATGCAATGTTGTTGCGAATTGTGTCATTGAACAGGGTGGTATGCTGCCCCACAATGCCTATGCGCGACCTTAACGAAGCGACCGTGTAGTCGCGGATGTCTTTGCCGTCGATGCGCACAGCGCCTTCCTGCGGATCATAAAAACGCGGAATCATATCGACAATCGTGGTCTTTCCCGCGCCGGAAGAACCAACCAGCGCGATCATCGTGCCCTTGGAAACATCCAGGGTAACGCCCTTTAGAACACTTAGGCCGTCCTCCTTGTATTGAAACGAAACGTTATCGAAAGAGATACCTTCCCGTATCTCTTTCAGCTCCACGGCTCCGGGCCGGTCTTTGATATCCGGAAGTGTATCTATTACAAAGAAAACGCGCTCCGCCGCCGCGATCCCCTGCTGGATTGTATTGTTGATGCCGGAGAGACCCTTGATTGGCCTGTAGAGCATAAGCAAAGCGGCCATAAAAGAGGTAAATGTTCCAAGAGTGCTTTGCCCATTTATTACGCTGTGGCCGCCGTAGTAGATGACAGCCGCTATGCCTATTCCCGCGAACATTTCCGAAAGAGGGGCCGTCATAGCCCGAACCTTGACAGCTTTCATGGCTAGCCTGAACAGGTCGCTGTTTTTTGCCGAAAACCGGTCGGACTCGTACTCTTCGGAGCTGAAGGACTTGACAAGCTTCGCGCCGCTGATCGTCTCATGCAGATGCTCGGTCAGTACGCCGGCGATCTCCTGGCTTTTTGTGCTGGTGCGGCGCAGCTTTTTGCCGAACTTGACGATGGGCCAGACCGCCATAGGAAAAACGACAAGCGCCACAATGGAAAGTTTCCAGTCCTGATAGATAACAACGCCGATCAGAAATATCACCGTGAAGAAATCCTTTACCAGTCCGCTTGTCACATCGGTGATGGCGCTTTGCATCATCCCTACATCGTTCAGGATTCTCGATATCAGCGTTCCCGTGGTGTTCCGGCCGAAGAAAGACATGGACAATGACTGCATGTGCCGGTACAGGTGTTCCCGTATATCCCGGACGATCCGCTGCCCCACATCGCTCATAAGATATTGCTGGGCAAATTCGCAGATTCCTCTCAGCAAATACGCAATAAAAAGCAGTAGCGGGATAAAAGACAGATACTGGGGGTTCATCTTGATGAAAATGCCGTCAAGCATCGGCCTGATCAGATAGATAATCCCCGCGTTCAAGGCGGAGAAACCGACCATGAACAAACCCGCCAGCGCCAGTTTCCAGATGTACGGACGCGCGTATGCCAGCATTCTCTTGTAGATCTTTATACCCATGCTTCACGCGCCTCCGCCGCCAGCATATCGACAACCGCCGCCGCCGCCCCTTGTCCGCGAAGCTGATCCCGCAGCGACAGACATCTGGCCCTCAAGTCCTCAAGCCTGTCGTTATCTTCCAGCATAGCTCCCATGGCATCGGCAATCCGCTGCGGCGCGCAATCGTCCTGTATCAATTCCGGCAGGAATCTCTCGCCCGCCACTATGTTCGGAAGCCCGATCCGATCCACCTTCGCCAGCATTTTCCCTATTCCGTAGGAGATACGCGATGTCTTATAGACAATCACCGACGGCACTCCAAGCAAGGCAAGCTCAAGTGTAGCCGTCCCGGATACCGAAACGGCCGCGGTCAATCCCCGAAACATCAGATACGGTTCGGAATCCACCAGATACACGGGAATACCGTATTTTTTGATCTCCCGCTCTATTGGCTCCTTAAGCGCGGGTCTGGCAACGGGGAGAGCAAAGCGGATATCAGGATGTTTATCAAGCAGGGTCCTCGCCGCTTCAAGGAGAATCGGGAGGTGGCGCGAAACCTCTCCCTGGCGGCTACCGGGAAGCAGGCCGACAGTTGTTTTTCCCTCTGGCAAGCCAAACCTCCCCGGATTCGGCCGCGCGTCAAGCCACGGCTCCAGTTCGTCGAGCAGCGGATGCCCGGCAAAAACGGCGTTGACGCCATATTTACGCAAAAGCGTTTCCTCAAACGGAAACAGCACTACTACTCCGCGGGTAAACCCGGCTATAGTGCGGGCGCGCCCGGTCCGCCACGCCCAAAGCTGCGGAGGAATATAGTAGATCACCGGTATGCCAAACGCTTGCGCGGCAAGCCCCACGCGGAAATTGAATTCCGGAAAATCGACCAGGACCACGGCTCCGACATCCCCGCGCCGGATACGCTTTTTAGCGGCTGAAAGAGCTTCTCGAATCGCAAATATATGCGACAAGATCTCCGTAAACCCCACAACGGAGATCTTCGTGTAGTCACGCAGCAGCTTTACCCCTTCGGATTCGAGGCGATGCCCTCCTATGCCTTCCATAGGAACCTCCGGGAACCGCCTGCGGAATTCCCTGGCGACCCGGACGGCGTACATCTCGCCGGACGGTTCCCCGCATAGAAAGAACAGCGTCTTGGGCATCCCTACCTCAGCACACCCCGCTCGCTCGCGCGGATGAATTCAAGCAGGTGTTCCACTTCAGGAAGCCGCGGAAGCTCGGCCTCTACCTTGGCAAGAGATTCCTTGAGCGAGTCCTTCGACCGGAAAATCATAAAATATGCTTTTTTAAGCACAGCTATGGTTTCTTCGGAAACCCCGTTTCTTCTCAAACCGATAAGGTTCAATCCGAACAGGCTTCTCTCCTTACCCTGACGCAAGGTCGCAGCCTTCACATATGGAGGAACATCCTTCCCTATAGCGGAGGTTCCGCCGATGATGGAAAGAGTGCCGATACGCGTAAACTGGTGTATCGCCACCAGCCCCCCGATATTTGCGCCATCCTCCACGGTAATGTGCCCGGCGAAAGTGGCCGCGTTTGCCATGATCACGCGATTGCCGATATGGCAGTCGTGAGCAATATGGCAATACGCCATCACCATGTTGCTGTTTCCGAGGCGGGTGACCCCTCCGCCATGCGGCGTGCCGCGGTTTATGGTGGCGAATTCCCGAACGATGTTATTGTCACCCATCTCTACCCAGGTGTCCTCGCCGCGAAACTTCAGATCCTGCGGAGGCGCCCCGACGGAGGCAAAAGAGGCAATCCGGTTCCCTTTCCCCATGCGCACATGCGACTCGATCAGAGCGTGCGAGCCGATGACGCACTCATCGCCGATGGTTACTTTAGGACCGATGACGGCGTATGGGCCTACGGACACCTCCTTGCCAAGTTCCGCTCCAGGATCAATTATTGCCGTCTGGTGAATCATGCCTCTTCCTTCCTGTCGGCGTCAGCGTATGCGGTATTCTCGACAATTGACGCGGTAACCTCCGCCTTCGCCACCACCACACCATCCACTTTCGCTTCCCCGCGCATCTTCCAGACCGGCCCTTTATGGGCGATGATGTCCACTTCGATCCGAAGCTGATCGCCAGGCACCACGGGGCGCTTGAATTTCGCGTTCTCTATACCGGCGAAATAGGCCATCCGCTTCGCTCCGCCCAGCGCCTTCAAAGCCAGGATTCCGCCAACCTGCGCGATGCTTTCAACAAGCAAAACGCCCGGCATAACCGGATGCCCCGGAAAATGTCCCTGGAAAAACGGCTCGTTAATCGTAACGTTTTTAATGCCGACGATTCGCTTTCCGGGGTCGAGTTCCACGATCCGATCCACAAGCAGGAACGGATACCGGTGCGGCAGCAACTCCATAATTTCCAGGACAGAGATCACTTTTATTCCTCCCCCGACGCGGATTTGGCGGCCTCGAGCCGTTTGACTCTCCGGAAAAGCTCAGGCAGCGACGACATGAGCATCGCCACCCGCAGCCATGTCTTGTGCGGTATCGCCGGAATTCCGGACCACACCTGTGATTCTTTCGTCGAAATTGAGGAGCCAACACCCGACTTTGCTCCCAGCATAACGCCGTCTCCCACTTCGATATGGCCGGCCAGCCCCACCTGTCCGCCCAACATCACGCGGCTTCCAACCTTGCAGCTTCCCGAAATTCCGGTTTGCGAGGCAATTACCGTATCGCTGCCTATGGCGACGTTATGTCCCACCTGGATCAGATTGTCGAGTTTGGTCCCGCGATCAATACGGGTCATGCCAAGGGTAGCGCGATCAATGGTAGTATTCGCGCCGATTTCCACATCGTCGCCGATCTCGACGATCCCGACCTGTGGAATTTTCATGAATCCCTTTTCCGAAGGAGCAAAACCAAACCCGTCGCTTCCGATCACGCACCCGGAATGAAGTATCGCGCGCTTTCCCACGCGAACCCCGTGATATAAAGTCACGCGGGGATAGATCAGGCTGTCTTCCCCGACGGAAACTTCCTTGCCCACGTAAGATCCGGCCATAATGATTACCCTGTCTCCGACAATCGCTCCTTTTTCCACAACAACGAAAGGACCTATGGAGACATCTTTCCCAAGCGCGGCGTCCGCGTGCACGGACGCCATCGGCGATACTCCAGGCTCCGGGCGCTCCCGCGGGTGGAACAACTCCACTACGCGCGCAAAAGCAAGGTAAGGATTTGGCGACAAAAGAAAAGCGCACCCGGCGTCCGGCACCGGGTCCTTGGCTATCACGGCGGCGGCTTTGGTATCGCGCGCATGCGCCGTGTATTTCGGATTCGACAGAAACGTAACCTGTCCGGGCAACGCCTCCTCGATCGCGGCGACGCCGTTTACTTCGGCATCGTCGCCATCCAGAACAGCGCCGATCATCGAAGCGATCTCGGACAGACGAAGCCTGTTTTCCACTGCCCGCCTCCTTATTTCGCCGCCGGCGCCTGCGGATTCTTGTTCACAAGTCCGAGAACGCGATCGGTGATGTCAAGGGAATCAATAACAAAGACCACCCCCGCGGACCGCTCTAAAACGAGGTCGTACTTTTCCGCTTTTACAACGATATCAATCTGGTTTTCGATCTGTTTGAGCACGTCCCGCGTCAGCTCTCCCTGCCGCTCCTGCATCTCCTGCTCGCTTTCCTGCGTAAGCTTGCGCAGATCAGCTACCTTGGCGGCCAGCGCGTCTTCCTTTTCTTTCAGTTTGTCTTTGCCAAGCACAACCTTGTTTTTGTCGATATCGTCTTTAAGCTTTTTTGCCTCTTCCTGCTTTGCGTCGATACTCTTTTTCAACTCTTCATACCGGGCTTCCATCTTCTTTTTGGCCGTCTTCCCGGCCTCTGACTGGTTCAACACTTTATTGACATCTATGACCGCGATTTTAATGTCCTGGGCGGCAATAGATGTTCCAGCAAAGAAAATCACTACCAAGAACGCAACCGCTACAACCGATGTTTTCCGCATTGTTTCCGCTCCTTAAAAAGTTTAGGTTCTCTCTTTAAAACGCTGTTCCGACCGTAAACTCAAATACGCCCGCGGGCGCGCCCGGCGGCCGGTCGGTATTCCATCCATATTCAAACCGCATGGGGCCCATCGGCGAGTACCAGCGGACACCCACGCCATACCCTGTCCAAAGACCTTCGTGCCGAAAAGGAGCCGCCCCCTTGCCCCATGTGTTGCCGGCATCGATGAACAGCACCCCTTTAAACCCAACATCCGCGGCCAGCGGGAACTGGAATTCGAAGTTCGACACAAAATACTTGTTCCCTCCAATGCTGTCGCCAGTCGCCGGATCAATCGGAGAAATGCTCCGGGCCCTGAATCCGCGAACGCTGTAAGGTCCGCCCAGGAAAAATCGTTCATACAGGGGAACCTCTCCCCGCGACCAGCCGCCGTCTGTCGGAACCACCTGCCCCCAATTGAAATTCATTGAGAACACGGTACTCTCGGTCACCGGGTAATAAGCCTTGTAGTTCAAGAGGTACTTCACAAACTGGCTGTCTCCGCCAAATGGACCTCCCGCATATTGCAAGGACGCCGAATACACTTTCCCCTTCGATGGATCCATAAACCGGTTGGTCGTATTTCTAACGATGTTGAAGATAACGCTGTGGGTCGACCGGCGTCCCTTATTTATCTCTTCCTGGATGAGCCTTGACGGATTGACATTGCTCCGCGCGGAAATCCTGGTGCTATCCACCGAAAATACAACGCTTGCGTTCACAAATCGGGACAGGTCGATCCCGGTTCCGACCCTTCCTCCGACGGAGTCTTTCTCGAAATCGTTGTACCGGATCTTGGTTTTGTACAGCGACCCGATCAAGCTGAAGTCCGTATCCATGAAGTGGGGAGCAATGAAATCAAACATGTACATGTTGCGGCGCGATCCGAACTGCGACGAGAGACTGGCCCGCCATCCTCGCCCAAACAGATTGTTCTCGCTGAGCTGGATGATTCCGAAAGGCCCGTCCATCGTACTATACCCGGCTCCGCCCGACAGGGTGCCTGTCGGCGCCTCCTGGACTTCGACGTTCACATCCATCTCGCCAGGCTTGCCCGACGGAGCCGTTGTGATTTTCACGTCTTTGAAATAGGAGGGACGCGTAAGGTTTTCCTTGCTTTCTTTCAGGTTGGTAGCCGAGTAGGTCTCTCCTTCCGAAAACAGGAGTCGTCTGCGGATGATCCGGTCGTATGTCTTCGTGTTTCCCGAAACATCGACTTTGCCGAAGCGAAACTTGGCGCCACGGTCAATGCGATAGACCACATCGGTAACGGGATACTCTTTCCGCCTCTCCGCGCCCGGCGACACCAGCGCCTGCGCGTACCCGTCATCGTTTACCAGAGTGGTCAAGGCAAGCAGGTCTGAAACCAGTTCTTCGCGATTGAAAATATCTCCGCTTTTAAGCTTCACCGTCTTGCGCAGCGTCTCCTCGGCAAGACCGTGATCACCGATGAAAGTGATATTCCCAACCCGGTATTGTTTCCCCTCCGCCACCCGTATCAGAAGAACCATCCCGCCTTTTCCGCGCTGAAACTGCGGATCAAAAATTTTGGAGTCCATGAATCCGGCGTTCTGGTACGTCGCCTCTATCTTCAGGATGTCGGTTTCAAGAACGTCTCTCTTTACGACCCCGGATTGGGTGATGAAAGAGAAGAACCCTTTTTCGCTGGTTTCCATCTTCTTCAAAAGTTGTCTCTTGGAGAAGTACAGATTCCCGGAGAATACAATCTTCTCGATCTTGAGCTTTTCGCCTTCAGAAATCGCAAACTCGATCCGTGTGGAACCGTCTTGTTCCTGCGTTACGGAAGACTCGACGGTTGCATCAATAAAGCCTTGATTTTGAAGAACTTCTTTCAACTTGCTCACCGACTCTTTAACCTTGTCCTCAGAAAACAGGGAGCGCTCTTTCAAGGCAAGAGCTTCACGAAGCGTACTCTGTTCGACATCTTTGTTCCCCGTAATCGCAATCGCTCCCACGATCGGCTTTTCTGTTACAACGACTGTCAGCCGGAACCCCTTGCGCTCCTCTTCACTGTCGATAAAAACATCGCGGAAGTACCCCATCCGGGAGATCGCTTTTATATCGTCCTTGATTTTATCAAGGTCCAGTTCCTGTCCGACTTGCGTGGACATGGCCTGCCTGATGGAATCAGCGGGAACACGATTGGCGCCGCGAACATCTATCGCCGTAATCTTGAAGCCTTCCCCCGAAACGCTTCCGGCCGCAACCAGTATCCATAACAGCGCCGCCGGCAGTATCCGCGCCGTGAAAAACCGGACCCTCATTGCGCGATCCGCCCGTCATCTATCCGCACCACTCTATGGAGGCGGGAAGCCGCCTGCTCGTTGTGGGTCACCATCAAAAGGGACAGTTTCCGCTCACGGTTGATATCAAGCAGAAGATCCACCATCTCCGAGGCGGTCTCCCGGTCAAGATTCCCTGTCGGTTCGTCGGCCAAAAGCACCGAAGGCTCCATGGCAAGAGCTCTGCACACCGCCGCGCGCTGCTGCTCCCCGCCGGATATTTCTCCGGGGCGATGCGACAGCCTGTGCGACAGGCCTACTTCGGAGAGGAGCGATTCCGCCCTTTGCCGCGCCTTGTCCATGTCGATCCCGGCAATCCGGCACGGCAGCATCACATTCTCTATGACGGTGAATTCCGGCAAAAGGTTATGAAACTGGAAAACAAACCCGATCTTTCGGTTCCGCAGCGCGGCCATGCGGTCCTCCGAAAAACCAGACAGGTCTTCTCCTTCAAACAGGATGCTTCCCGATGTGGGACGGTCAAGCGTTCCGAGGATTTGCAAAAGCGTGGTTTTTCCGGCTCCCGAAACGCCCACCACTCCTATCGTTTCCCCTTTTCCGATGGAAAAAGAAACTTCTTTTAGCACCTCAACGTCGTGCCCGTCCCTACGGAACACCTTGCGAACGTCTTTCGCCTGAATGACCGCGGCGTCACTCATAACGGATAGCCTCCGCCGGGTCAACGCGCGAAGCCTGGGACGCGGGATACACGGTAGCCAGGAAACAAATAGTTATCGAGCTGACCACGATCAGCAAAACCGTGCCCAACTCCAGGTTCACAGGAAGCGTAGTGATGTAATAGATGTCGCTTGGAAGATGGATGAACTCGTATTTGCGCAGGATATAGCAGAGAATCCCGCCCAGCACGGCGCCAAGGAGCGTGCCCGCGACCCCGATTATAAAGCCCTCAAGCGCGAAAATGCGGCGGATAGTGCCGCGCGTAGCCCCAAGCGACATAAGAATAGCTATATCCTTGGTCTTCTCCATCACAACCATTATGAGGGTGCTGATGATGTTGAAAGCCGCCACCATCACGATCAGAACAAGAATGATAAACATCGCGATTTTTTCGAGTTTCAGCGCGGAAAACAGGTTACGGTTTTTTTGCATCCAGTCCTTTGCCCAGTATGGGTATCCCAGCGCGGACCGGAGGCGCCCCGCAATTTCGGCGGCCGCGTAGATGTCTTTGACCTTTACTTCAATCCCGGTGGCCCTTCCGGGGATACCCAGGAGAAGGCCCGCTTCCTCGAACAGGATGTAGGCAAACGTCGCGTCGAATTCGTACATGCCGGACTCGGAAGTTCCCGTCACGCGAAACCGGGCGGTTTTCGGAAAAGCTCCCAGCGGAGTGATGGACCCTCCGGGCACGAGAACCTCGACGATATCTCCATCGCGCACCGCAAGGCTTGCCGCGAGTTCCTTGCCCAATATGATGCCGGGAAGACCTCCATTTTCCGGACGGCGAAGATCTTCTATTTTCCCTGATCGCAGGTCGTCGGCAAGTTTCGCCGCGCCGCCGGACGTCTCTATATCCACGCCCCGGAACACCCCGCCAACAGACCCGACTCCGGAGGAAATCATCATCTGGCTGATGACGTAAGGCGAAGCGGAAACCACGCCGTCTGTTTTGCGCACGGCTTCGGCGATCAAGGAAGGATTAACTATGGAGCCTTCGAGACTGGTGACATCCACATGCGCCGTCGCCCCAAGTATGCGGCTTTTAAGTTCCTTCTCAAAACCGCTCATCACCGCCAAAACAATGATGAGCGCCATGACCCCGATGGCGACCCCGCCGACCGAAATGCAGGAAATGATGGAGATGAACGTTTGCTTCCGCTTGGCCAGAAGATATTTCATGGCCACGTGAAGCTCTATGGGGACGCGCAATCCCCTATCCCTCTTTCCGAAGCTGCGGGAACAGGATTACTTCGCGTATTGACGGCGAATCGGTAAGCAGCATCACCAGTCTGTCGATTCCGATTCCTTCTCCGGCAGCCGGCGGCATCCCATATTCGAGCGCCCTGATGTAGTCGCCGTCGAGGAAGTGCGCCTCCTCGTCTCCGCGCTCCCTGCGCCGCAACTGCTCCTCGAACCGGGCTTTTTGGTCCGCGGGATCATTCAATTCGGAGAAGGCGTTCGCTATCTCTCTGCCCCGCACGATCAGTTCGAAGCGGTCCGCGATATGCGGGCGCAGGTCATTGCGGCGAGAGAGAGGGGACACCTCTATCGGGTACTCGGTTACAAAAGCGGGCCCCGTGATCCGGCGCTCCGCCACTTCCTCAAAGATCGCCGCCAGCAGATCTCCGGCGGTCCCTTTGTTCGCGACAGGAATATTAAGGCCCCTTGCCATGTCTTTAAGGAACCCTTCCTCTGAAAGCTTTTCTTCGGGGACTTCCCCATACCGGGCTACAGCCTGCGCAACGGTAATGCGCTCCCACGGGGGAGTGAAATCTATTACCTCTCCCTGATACTGAAACGTCATTTCTCCGAACAGTTCCTTGGCAAGCAGCGAAAGCATATCCTCGGTAAGGGACATCAAGTCCTCAAACGTGGCGTACGCCTGGTAGAACTCAAGCATCGTAAATTCGGGATTGTGCTGGGTGTCTATACCTTCGTTGCGGAAATTCCGGTTGATTTCGAACACCCGCTCCAGCCCTCCCACAAGCAGCCGCTTCAGGTACAACTCCGGGGCAATACGCAGATACAGGTCCATATTGAGCGCGTTATGGTGCGTGATGAACGGACGAGCCGCGGCGCCTCCGGCCAGCGGTTGCATCATCGGGGTTTCCACTTCCAGAAAACCGAGCCCGGACAAATAGTTCCGTAAAAAATTGACGATGCGGCTTCTCTTTTGGAATATCTCTCGCGCTTCTTCGTTGACGATCAGATCCACGTATCGCTGCCGGTAACGCGTCTCCACGTCGGAGAGTCCGTGCCACTTCTCCGGAAGCGGGCGAATCGCCTTGGTCAGCAGGCGAAACCGGCGGGCATCGACGGTCAATTCGCCGGTTTTAGTGACAAACAGGTTCCCTTCGACCCAGAGAATGTCCCCCACATCAACACTCTTTTGAAACTGTTCGTAGGTTCCCTCGTCGAGCGCGTCTTTTTTAAGGTATGCCTGCAACCGGCCAAAGCGATCCGAAAGCACCGCAAAAGACGCCTTTCCGAACTTGCGTATAGCCATTACACGCCCTGATATATCAACGTGTATCGGGCTTGCCACGAGTTCGTCGTGTCCCTTGCCGGAAGCCGCCTCCTTCGCGGAAGCCGTGGTCCATCCCACGCGCTGATCGTTCGGATATGCCCTGACGCCGGTTTCTTTTATTTCTTCAAGTTTGCGGATACGGTCCCGCATCAGATCGTTTGGCTCCTCGGTCACGCTTCTCCTCCGGTTTCGCTTTCCGACTTTACCCCAAGCAGAAATTTACGAATAAATTCAATAATATCCCCATCCAGAACAGCGCCGACATTTCCTGTCTCATATCCTGTGCGGTGATCTTTTACCATTTGGTAAGGCGCAAGCACATACGAGCGTATCTGCGACCCCCAGGCGATGTCCATCTTTCCCTTGTGCGCCTCCATCGCCTTGTCCGCCCTTTGGCGCATCTCGAGTTCGTACAGCTTCGAGCGCAGTATCTTCATTGCCAGCGCCCGGTTTTTATGCTGTGACCGCTCCTGTTGGCAAAGAACGACAACCCCTGTCGGTATGTGGGTAAGCCGCACCGCCGATTCGACCTTGTTTACATGCTGCCCACCCGCTCCCCCGGAGCGGAGGGTATCGACTTTCAGATCAGAATCGTTGATCTTGATCTCGACATTGTCGTCGATCTCCGGAGATACAAAGACAGAAGCAAATGAAGTGTGGCGGCGTTTATTGGCGTCAAACGGCGAGATCCGCACAAGGCGATGCACTCCGCTTTCCGCCTTCAGATAGCCATACGGATGGTCGCCGGACAGCACGAAAGTGGTGGATTTGACTCCGCCTTCCTCCCCGTCTGTCCGCTCCGCCAACTCCATCCCGAAGTCGTTCCGGTCCGCGAACCGGGAATACATCCGCAACAGCATCTCCGCCCAGTCCTGCGATTCTCTACCGCCGGCGCCGGCGTGGATGGTTACTATCGCGCTGCGCGCGTCGTTTTCCCCGGACAGCATCCGCTCGAGTTCCATAGAGTCAAGCGCTTCCGACACCGCGGTCAGATGCTGCTCGATCTCGTCCGTGAGCGTTTCATCCCCGGATTCTGTCGCCAGATCAAGGTATGCCTTGAGATCCGCTATGGAAGCGGAAAGGGAGGAGCACTTCCCAAGAAGCGTTTCTATGTTTTTCCTTTCCTTTAAGAACCGCTCCGCCGACTCTGGCGAATCCCAGAAACCTTCCCGCGCCGCTTCGTCTTCCAGCTCTTTAAGTCGTTTTTCCTTTGAACCTACTTCAAAGATAACCTCGCAACGCCTGGAAACGAGCTTCTAAAGCCGCTGTTTTCTCTTCAAAAAATCCCGACGCCATAACATCCTCGCATTGGAATTAAGTAGCGCGAAAAAACAGATTATAATACAGGAAATACCAAATAAATTCCCTGTTTTCGCATACAGCGTCCTCTCCGTCCCCGGCTGGATATTGCCGACGACAACCCCTTTGCGGAACAACCCTTCCGACGCCACGATCCGCCCGCGCGAGTCGATGATGGCGCTTATGCCTGAATTGGCCGCTCGAACCATGGGCCTTCTCATCTCCACGCTCCGGAGGCGAACCATCGCAAGGTGCTGATTGGGAGCAACCGTATCTCCGAACCAGGCGTCGTTGGTCAGGTTGACCAGGACCGTCGCGCCTTCCAGAACCGTGTCTCTTATCAGCATCGGGAAAACGGCCTCGTAACAGATCGACGGGCTCACCATGGCCCCTTCAACCGGGAATATGGCCGGCGCCTTTCCCGTACTGAAATCCTCCGGGCTTCCTTCCGCAAGTTTCTGAAAAAAGAAAAAAAGCCGCCTGAGCGGAATGTACTCGCCAAAAGGGACAAGACGCCGCTTGTCGTACCGCCCTGCCGGAACCCCGCGGCTATCCAGGAAAAAGACGCTGTTATAGAACTTCCCGCCATCATCGGGTTCAAACCACGGCGCCCCAAAGATTAGCGGTACTCCCGCTTCCCGGCCGATCCGATCCACTTCCCGGGTCAGTTCCTCCTTCCAGCCGTAGAAGAAAGGCGCGGCGGTCTCCGGCCAAACGATAAGCTTTGCCTCGGCATCGCTGGTCCGCCGGGTGAGCTCTTCGTATATTTCCAATATTTCCCGCTGGTTGGAAGAATCCCACTTTTCGGATTGATCGACGCCGCCCTGCGCTATCCCAACCCGGAGCTCCCCGGCGGCAGGCGATTCCTGCCGGATGGCAATCATTCCGTAAAACACAAGAAACAGGACCGCCGCAACCGCGGGAGCCGCGCGACAAAGCGTCACACGGATTAAAGCCCGTTCAGACCACGATTTTCCGGCCAGGTACAAAGAGGTCCCGCAAAGCGCAAGCAGGAAAGATAACCCATACACGCCGCCAAGGTCCGCCGCCTGACACAGTAATTCGCTATTCGACAACGTATACCCAAGGAACATCCATGGGAACCCGAAGAACAGGTAAGTGCGCGCCAGTTCCAGGCCCGTCCAAAAAAACGGAAAAAACCAAAGACCCGCGTCTCCGAACCGGTCGTGCAACCCGCGGGCGCCGGCCGCCGCGACGGAAATATAAGCGCCAAGATACGCGGAAAGCAGGATCGCGGCCAGCGCGCCTACAGGCCAGCCAAGTTTTCCTTCGACGGCAATCGTGTGAGAGATCCAGTAATACAAAGGCAAACTTGCAAGAGTTCCGATCAACCACCCTTCCCTGGCGGCGGCGCGTACCGAAGAACCGCGAACCGACATGTCCAGAAACGGCACCATGCACACAAACTGCAAGGCGGGCACATCATATCCGGGCATGCCCGCCGCGTATGCCAGCGCAAACAGGATTCCGGACAACATGCTTCGGCGGCCAAAGGCGCAATTTGACGCGTTCACGCCTTGCCTCCCATGCCTGCCCCCGGAACGATCCGCCTAAACAGAGAAAGCTCCTTGCGGCGCATCCGCCTCGCCAGCGTTCCTCCGTGAACATGGTCGTATCCGGCCAGATGGAGCATTCCATGCAGAATGAAAAAAAAGACCCGTTCCTCGGAAGAACAATTCCACGCTTGCGTCTGGCTAAGGCAGGTAGGCGCCGAAACCATGATGTCGCCGGACACTATTCCCACGGCTTCCGGTTGGCTGTCATCATCAGGAAAGGAAATAACGTTGGTCGGGCTATCTTTTCCGAAAAACTCCAGGTTCAGGCGGGCAATCGCGGCATCCCCCGCAACCCGAATTCGCAGATCCGCTCCGGACGCCGGAATAAGCTCAAGGGCCGCCAAGGCCAGTTCTTTCAGCCGCCTTCCCGATAAAAGAGCCGGGCGCAGATCCTGCCGGACGCTTACGCCGTATCGGTTTCTTCTCCCGCTCATGTCTCCTCGTCCGCCAGCCCGCTCCCGCTGGCGGGATAGTCGACACGGCGATGCGCGATAGCGATCAAGACACGGCCGATGGATTCTCCCAGGATACTCAGGTCGCGCAATGTCATCTCGCACTCGTTAAGCTGCCCGTCAAGGTAAGCCCGGTTGATAATTCCGGTGACAGCCTCCTTTACTTCCTGTGAAGAAGGACTCCTCATGCTGCGAACAGTCGCCTCCGTCGCGTCCGCAATCATCACGATCGCCGCCTCTTTTGTCTTGGGACACGGCCCGGGGTACCGGAACATTTCCTCGGAGGCTTTCCTGTCCTGGATCATCGGCTTTGCCTTGTCCAGGAAGCAATAAAGGATACTTGTCCCATGGTGCTGCTCGATTATCTCCGCGACCCGGTCCCCAAACCCCGCCTCGCGCACCATTTTGACCCCTTCCTTTACATGAGAAAGAATCACCGTCCGGGAGAGGCCGGGCGACAGCGCGTCATGCAAATTTTCCGTGCCGGCCTGGTTTTCGGAGTAGTACTGCGGCTTGCCCGCTTTCCCGATGTCGTGGTAGAGAGCGGCCACACGGCACACGGCGGCGTTCGCGCCGATCGCGTGCGCGCCGGCCTCTGACAACGCTCCAACTATCAGGCTGTGATGAAAAGTCCCCGGCGCTTCTTTCATGAGACGGGACAGCAGCGGGTGGTTTGCGGACCCAAGCTCCGTAAGGCGAATATCGCTTGTATACCCGAAAACAAGCTCCGCCACCGGCATGACCGCAAGCGCGACAGGACCCGCGAGGATGCCGTTCACCGCGCCTATGACGCATGCCTGCAATGTCTGGCCGCCGCCGGAAAAAGCGTATTCAAGCGCCCCGGCGGTAATTGCGCTAACCGGCACGGTCAAGGTTCCGGCCCGGAGCACCTTGTAACGGTCAGTGATTCTTCTTGCCACACAAGCGCCCGCCGTGCCGGAAAGCAAAAGAAACAACAGCTCTGGCCACCGCCCCGATACGGCCGCGGTGGACAAAACCGAAGCTGCGACGGTAAACATGATGGCGGTCTCGAAACTTATCAATACTCTCACCACCATAGCGAGGGCGGAAAGCGGAATCAGGCAGGCATATATCCTCGGGTCCGTCAAACGGCCAAAACCGGGCGTTACCGCGAGAAATGTAGATACTCCTTTCGCGGCAACAAAGAGAATCAGCGAAAGAGAAAACAGGAACAGAAAATCGCGCGCCGTAGCCCGCAATTTACGGATTTCCTTGCGCGCCGCCACAAACCAGTCCCTGAGAAAGATGGCGGCAGCCATTGTGAACACAACGGCTCCCATAAAAAGAAACAGCTCTCCCCACCGCCTCATCGAACGCGGCGCAGGCTCCATTTCCCAAAAGTAAAAGAGTATGGCAACTATTGCTGACGCCCCGGCGGCCATAATCAGAAGGCGGGCGGACTGAAAATCCCGTCGCCCCCCCGGCTCCGGAGCCGAACAATTATCCTTGGCTTCTGTTTTCGAAACGCTCATAGGCTTTGATGATCTCCTGGACAATCGGATGCCGAACGACATCTATGTCGGTGAAACGGCAAAACTGGATTCCAGGCACCCCATCGAGAATCGCAATCGCCTCGTTGAGCCCGGAAACTTTACCCGAAGGCAGATCCGTCTGCGTGACGTCTCCCGTCACCACCGCCTTCGATCCAAAGCCGATTCTGGTCAGGAACATCTTCATCTGCTCGGAGGTGGTGTTTTGCGCTTCATCAAGAATAACGAACGCGTCGTCCAGCGTCCGGCCACGCATGAAAGCAAGAGGAGCCACCTCTATGGCGCCACGCTCCATCAGCTTTGCGGCATGTTCATATTCCAACATCGTATAAAGCGCATCATGCAGCGGGCGCAGGTAGGGGTTTACTTTCTCCGCCATGTCTCCGGGGAGAAATCCCAGTTTTTCCCCCGCCTCCACAGCGGGACGCGCCAGCACGATCCGCTTTACCTCCTTGCGCTGCAGAAAGCCCACCGCCATAGCCATCGCAAGGAACGTTTTACCCGTGCCTGCGGGCCCCACGCCAAAAACGATGTCGCAGCCGCGCATGGCGTCCAGATACCGTTTTTGGGCGATGCTTTTGGGAGTAATCAGGCGGTTGCGGGAGGACCGGAACACCACATCCTGGAACACTTCGGAAACGTCCGCGCCGTGATCGCCTGAAACCACGCGGATAGCGGCCAGCACATCGTTTCCCGTCACCATGATTCCCCGGCGAAGAACCTGATACAACCCGGTCAGCACTTTCGCGGCCAACTCCGACGAAATCGGATCTCCGGAGATGTACGCTTTGCCGCCGTCTGGACGGACCGTCACCCCCAACTGCTTTTCCAGCGTCCTCAAGTTGGAATCGTGAACACCAAACAGATCCGGAAGAACGGAAGCGTCTTCAAAACAGACCGTATTCTCTTTCATCGGAAAAACCCCACACATCTTGTGAAAAACCGCGACGCCATTTGATTATGGTAACATTTGTCCGGAGCATTTTCCCTTTATGGACGGTTTCCGCAAACTGACAGACATAATGGCGCGCCTGCGATCCAAAGGCGGCTGCGAATGGGATCGCGCTCAAACGCGCGACACCCTGCGTCAGTATCTCCTCGAAGAAACATACGAGGTTATCGACGCGATTCACAAGCAAGACTCCGCTCTTCTCAAAGAAGAGCTTGGCGATCTTCTTTTCCAGATTCTGTTCCACGCCCAAATAGCGGACGAACGCGGAGAATTCAACATACACGACGTCATTGTCTCCATCACAGACAAGATGGTACGTAGACATCCTCATGTTTTTGGTGACGCCCGCGCCGACAACCCTCAAGCTGTGGCTTTACAGTGGGAACACATCAAACAGACGCAGGAGAACCGAACGCATAGTTCAATCATCGGCGGAATCCCCAAAAGCTTCCCCTCTCTTCTAAGAGCGGCAAAAGTGTCCAAAAAAGCCTCCGGCGCGGGCTTCGACTGGGACAGCCCCGAACATGTACTGGAAAAGCTGGACGAAGAGCTTTTGGAGCTTAAGGAAGCAATGGCCGGCAAGCGCAAAGACCACATTGAACACGAGATAGGCGATGTTCTGCTAACGCTTGCCAACCTCGCGCGTTTTCTGGACATGAACCCTGAGTTGCTGCTCACGATGGCGAATAACCGATTTGAGCAACGGTTCCAGGAAATGGAGAAAATCGCTGAAAAATCCGGTATTTGTATAAAAGAATCAAATATGGAAACGCTGAATCGGCTTTGGGAACTCGCTAAAAAACAATCGTCCTGAGCAGCAATGTTTTCCACACATTCTGTGGAAAATTTGTGGAATGCCCTGTTGAATTTTGTGATTGGAATAGTAACGTAAGAACCTTAAGCAGATTGCCTATTATTTAAGCAGTCGAGGCGAACAGCAAACGGCGTATCTCGCAAATCTTCCTTCAAAGGAGAATCCCGACAAACGATAACGAACAGGAAACCGTCAAAAGCCGTTTGTTTTCTTTTTGACTTTTCCTGCCTTCTTGCAGTAAATTGATTTGTTACAAATCACGGAACACGTTTCCTATCGGAGGGACAGCTTGGGCAAGATAGCGTCAGGTATAAAGGACCACAAACAAAGCTTGAAGCGGCGAGCCCGCAATCGGCATGTCCGCGCCACCGTCAAAACTTTCGTAAAATCCGTACACGAAGGCATGAAAGAAAGCGCCGCAAAAGGCGCGGAATCACTTGATAAGGCATCCTCGGTCATTGCCAGAGCCGGATCTAAAGGCGTCATCCACAAAAAGACCGCATCCCGGAAGATCGCCCGGCTTGCCAAGGCCGTACACAAGGCCGCAAAACCGGCCTGACACTCTACATCAGCGCCGAAAGCAGCCGTATTTCATAAACCTGCCGAGGGGAGAGCCTGCTCTCCCCTTTTATTTCCCGGTCAATCCTCGATAAAACTTCGAATAGCTTCGTTGCGCGTTCAACAGATATCGAGCCTCTTTTTCCACGCGCGCTCTCCCGCAGATGCCAGGCAATCGCGCCGGTCAACTGGTGATATTCGTCGTCTTTCGCGTTTTGGGCAAATCGCCGGAGCATGCCAAGGGTTGCCGCCACGTCTTTACGCTCCAAAGCCTCGGCGAGATGGAACGGGTTCACTTCCCCGCGAAAAACGCATACGGCCTTTATATCCTCCTCGGTGACAGTATCTTTCCCCGCGACGAAAACAAGCAGCTTGCGCAACTCGGCATCAAGCGCCTCGAACAAACCGCCTGTAAACCGGGCAAGGAACGTCGCGCTGCCGCGAGATAGTGAAATCCCCGCTTCTTTCGCCTCATTGACCGCGTACCCGGCAAGAACTTCGGTTGCCTGGTCTTCTCTCGGCGCTAACGACAGCAGATTGGCAGTTCCGGAGAATGTCTTTGCCTGCCTGAAATCCGTGCCTCGCAAAATAAGTGTCGCCGACGGCTCGGGAGCCGACAGGTAGCTTTTAACCTCATCCCGGTGAACCTTTTTCATCTCCGCCAGGTCCGGCAGGACAAAGATTCTCGTGCGCGAGAAAAAAGAAGGAGACCGCCAGGCAAGCGTGGGCGATTCCTTTTCAAAATCCGTCATTGTCCAGCGGAATATCTCGAAGGAGGCACCCTCGCCGCGCAGCTTCCTCTCCCAGCCGCTGACCAGTAAACCGGCAAGTCCCGATCCGGCGCCGTACAGTAAATACGCCGGAGCAGGCGGGCTGGCAAACCAGCTACGGAACAAATGTATGTCGCCTCTTTTGCTCACAGTATCAGGCGTATGGTCTGCGCCATACGCAACGTAATGCGATGGACCGCTTCCTCGAAAGCCGCCCGCCGGTTGGCTGCCGTATATTCCGGATCCGACCCGGAATAATAAGAAACGCTTTCCCTCAACGCGTCATCTTTCCAGAGAACGCTTCCAGTGCGAATATCTATCACGTTAATTCCCACAGTCAGCGTGAGCCGGTTCTCCAGGGCAAACCGGACGGCGGCGTAAGACAACACATCATCTCTGGACTCCCGCACCCTTCCGGAGATCATAAAGTCCGCCTCTATCCGTCCAAAAGATCCCCCAAACCCGCGTTGTCTCAACTCATTGCGCAGTTTCGACGCGATATAAGAGCCCGCGTCCGTCTCCGGCGTATCGTTCATAAAAGAGGAAAGATCAATGCGCACCGTTGGGTCCGGAAACCGCCCGGACCCTTCCGGCTGAAGGCTATATCCGCAAGACATGGCCGCAAAGACCAGCAAGGCGGTAAAAAGCAGGCGCAGCCAACGCATTTAGTTCGCCACGATGCTGAAAAGTTTCGAGGGAACGTAGATCGTCTTGCGGACGGTCTTTCCCTGAAGGTGTTCCCGCACGCGCGGCTCGGCCATCACAAGAGCGCCAACCTCCTCCTGCGAAGCATCAGGGCTTACGGTGATCTTCGCGCGGATCTTTCCGTTTACCTGGATCGGCACCTCGACCTGCTCCTCGCGCGCGACAGCCGCGTCCGCTTCAGGCCACCGACGTGTGCAAAGCAGATCCTTCCCGCCGATCTCAACCCAAAGCTCTTCCGCGATGTGCGGGGCAAACGGCGCAAGCATATGAAGTAAAATCTCAACGGCTTCCTTTAGCGCGCCGGCGGTCGCCGGTTCGCTCCACGCGGCGTCCTCCACAAGATAAAGGCTGTTGACCATTTCCATAATGGCCGCGATAGCCGTGTTGAAGTGGAAGCGTTCCTCGATGTCTCCCGTCACCTTGAGCAGTGTTTGGTGCGTCACTTGGCGAATTCGCCTGACCTCCCCGGAATCATCCCAGGCAAGACGCGCGGACGCCACGGCGTCAGCTCTTTGAACAACCAGCCGGTAAATACGGCTCAGGAACCGGAAGGCGCCCTCGACACCCTGCTCGCTCCAGTCGAGATCACGCTCAGGCGGCGCGGCAAACAGGACGAACACGCGCGCCGTGTCGGCGCCGTACCGCGCTATCAACTCGGACGGCTCGACCACGTTGCGCTTTGACTTCGACATTTTCATTGACCGGCCCACTATCACTTTCTCGCCGCACTGACGGCACAGCCCTTTTTCGTCCACCTCCTCGGAATACCGCCAGCCGTGCTTGGGACATTCCGAAGTCTGCATGCAGACCATGCCTTGTGATAGCAGCCGCAGGAACGGCTCGTTTCCGGGAGCCAACCCCTTATCTCTCAAATATTTGTGGAAAAAGCGGGCGTAAATCAGATGCATACAGGCATGTTCCACGCCGCCCACATACTGATCCACTGGCGCAAACCGGCGCATCTTTTCCGGGTCAAGCGGCGCCTTGTCGTTTTTGGGATCGATATAACGCAGGAAGTACCAGCTTGATTCGACAAATGTATCGAATGTGTCCGTCTCTCTGCGCGCGGGCTTGCCGCATTCCGGACACGGCACGCAGATCCATTCCTCGACGGATGCCAGCGGGTTTCCGCGTTCACGGGAGTATGGGATGTCTTCCGGAAGGATGACCGGAAGATCTTTTTCAGGCACCGGGACGATACCGCACGCCTCGCAATGAATCACCGGAATCGGGCAGCCCCAGTAGCGCTGGCGGCTTACGCCCCAATCACGCAGGCGATACTGCACCGTGGCGTGGCCGCTTCCCCTGCTTTCGAGATAGCGTGTGACCGCCTTCTTTCCCTCTTCATTGTCAGCGCCGTCGAATTCTCCCGACCGGATCATTTTCCCCGGCCCTTCGTGCGCAGCCCGCATCGTGGCGTCGTCGAGCGGCTCTCCTTCCGGCTGAATGACGACAACGACAGGAAGGTTGTATTTACGCGCGAACTCGAAGTCGCGTTGGTCGTGCGCCGGAACCGCCATGACCGCTCCGGTCCCATACTCGTAAAGGACAAAGTTTGCCGCGTAAACGGGAATCCGGCTTCCGGTTACCGGGTTGACGCAGTAACCGCCCGTGAAAACGCCTTCTTTGACCTGCTCCTCGCCGGTGCGGGTTTCCCGATCCTGCCGGGACACCCGCTCGACAAATTCGCCGACCTCTTTTTCTCTTCCTGACTGCCGGGCAAACTCCATGACCATCGGGTGCTCCGGCGCCATGCTCATGAACGTCGCGCCATAGAGCGTATCCGGACGCGTGGTGAATACGGTGATGGAGCCTTCTCCGGAGGCCAGCGGGAAAATGATCTCCGCGCCCTCGCTGCGGCCAATCCAGTTACGCTGCATCTCGAGGATATTTTCGGGCCACCCTCCGGCAAGCTCATTGTGTCCTTCGAGAAGCTCTTCAACATAACGCGTGATCGCAAAGAACCACTGATCGAGCTCTTTTTGTTTTACCGGCGTATGGTCGTGGATGAAGCAGGTGCCGTCGCGGTTGACCTGCTCGTTTGCCAGCACCGTTTGGCATTCGTCGCACCAGTTGAGAGTGGCTCTTTTGCGGTACGCCACCCCGTCTTTCATCATCCAGAGGAAGAAAAGCTGCTCCCAACGGTAATAATCGGGAGAACAGGTGGCTATTTCCCTGTCCCAGTCATACGAGAACCCCATCTGCCTGAGCTGATCCCGCATAAAGGCGATATTCTCCCAAGTCCATTTCGCCGGATGCGTTTTGTGGCGAACAGCGGCATTTTCGGCAGGCAGCCCGAAAGCATCCCAGCCGACCGGATGGAACACCTGGTACCCCCGCGTGCGCTTGAACCGCGCCAGGAGATCGCCGATCGTGTAAACCCGCACATGCCCCATATGGATGCGGCCGGACGGGTATGGAAACATTTCGAGGCAGTAATATTTCGGAGCGGAAAGTTCATCCGGGCAGCGGAACACCCCCGTCTCGTCCCATTTCGCCTGCCATTTCTTCTCTATGTCTTGCGGCTTATACTTCACGCCTTTCCTCCCGCGTTTTAGTCCGGAGCATTTTCCGGATGGCTCATCTTTTTGTCCATCAGTTCGGAGACCTTGTCCAGAATCCCGTTAATGAATCCTCCCGATTCCTCCGCCCCAAACCGTTTCCCCAGATCAACCGCTTCGTTGATCGCAACAACGTAGGGAACATCCTTTCCGTAGGAGATCTCATACACCCCCAGCCGCAGGATATTCCGGTCCACCATCGCCATACGCTCGATACGCCAATGCTCCGCGGCGCGGCCAATCAGAGCGTCTATCTCCGCCTTCCGGTCCCACACTCCCGTTACCGTTTCCTGGTAATAATCCGTATCTGAGGGAGAATTGGAAGCCAGAGCAAAAAGGGGGATGGCCTCTTCCGGGCCAACCCCCAGAGCGTCCATCATGAACAGCGTCTGGAAAACTTTTTCCCGTGATTCCCTGCGCACTACATTTTCCGAAGCAGATTGACCATCTCGATGGCAGTCTGGGCCGCCTCGGCCCCTTTGTTGCCGGCTTTTGTCCCCGCCCGTTCGATCGCCTGCTCTATGGTATCGGTCGTGAGTACGCCAAAGGATACGGGGATTCCCGTATCAAGCATCACATGCGCAACCCCTTTGGTGACTTCGGCGCTCAGGTAATCGAAATGCGGAGTGCCACCCCGGATCAGCGCGCCCAACGCGATCACCGCGTCGATATTGTTCTTGCCGCCTGTCTCAGCCGCCTTGCGGACAGCCAGCGGCAGCTCGAACGCCCCGGGAACCTTAAAGACGCTGATGTCGCCGTCATCCACCCCGTGCCGGCGCAACGTATCAAGGGCTCCTTCGAGCAAACGCTCCGTGATGAAACTGTTGAACCTGGCCACGACGATAGCAATCTTTACGCCTTGACCAAGAAGTTCCCCTTCGACCACCCGCGCCATCGGTTTCCCCTCCCTTACTCCACGCTCAGTATGTGCCCCAGTTTATCCATCTTGGTCCGTAGATACCGGACGTTTACCTCGTTCGGAGCCACCTCGACCGGCACCCGCTCCACCACTTCGAGACCGTATCCGGTGATTCCGATGATCTTCTTCGGGTTATTCGTCAACAACCGGATCGTGCGGACTCCCAAGTCTACCAGAATTTGCGCCCCAACCCCGTAATCCCGCAAATCGGCCTTGAAACCAAGCTTCTGGTTCGCTTCGACGGTGTCCAATCCTTCGTCCTGCAGGTGGTAGGCCCGGATCTTGTTCTCAAGCCCTATGCCGCGCCCCTCCTGCCTCATGTAAAGGAGAATGCCTTTCCCGGCTTTATCTATCTGGTGCAGGGCGTTTCTCAACTGCTCCCCGCAGTCGCACCGCATGGACCCGAATACGTCGCCTGTAAGACATTCCGAGTGGACCCGAACCAGCACAGGCTCGTCGGGGCGGATCTCTCCCTTGACCATGGCAATGTGGGTTTCGCCGCTAAGCTCGTTCGTATAGGCGTACGCGATAAAATCTCCCGCGCCTTTAAGCGGCATCTTCACGCCGTCGCTGCGGCGCACCAACCGCTCGCAGCGCATCCGATGCTCGATCAGTTGCTTTATGGAGACAATTTTTAAGCCGTGCTCCGCCGCAAAGACCTCAAGATCCGGCATCCGCGCCATCTCGCCGTCATCTCTCATGACCTCGCAAATGACACCGGCGGGAACGCATCCCGCAAGGCGGGCCAGATCCACAGACCCTTCCGTTTGCCCCGTTCGGACAAGCACACCGCCATTGCGGGCAATGATCGGAAAGACATGCC
>WRHP01000012.1 GCA_009783195.1 Syntrophorhabdaceae bacterium
TCCGTAATGCCCAAAACCGCGTTTATCGGCGTGCGTATTTCATGGCTCATTTTGGCCAAAAATACGGATTTGGCGCGGCTTGTCTCTTCAGCTTCCGCATGCCGTTTTATCGCCTGTTCCAGCTTGGTAACATCCTGTATAACCTCAATAAAACCTGTGGTTTCGCCTTGCATGTTATTAAGTATTCCAATATCGACCTGGTAGGATATGCCCTCATGCTTGAAGTATGTCTGCTTTTGTCCCCGATTCGCGCAAACCACGGCGCAATCATCAGTGCCGCATATACTGATACGCCAATTATTGCAATACAGGCCTAAGATGTCTTTTCGTTGTTTCCCAAGCAATTTCTCAAAAGCCGCGTTAATAAATGTCCATCTTGCTTCTTTATCTTGAACAGAAACGGGGAACGGTATGGAATCAAGAATAGACTCGTACCAATGGGCTGACGCCTTGAATTTCGCGCTTTCTTTGTGAAGCTTGTCAAGCATCGCATAACGCTCTCTCAAATCAAGACTGTATGACGCAATAATGTAGCCTTTATTGTGCTTGACGCGAACGAGCGTAATCTCGCATGGCACAAGATCGCCATTCAGTTTCCGGTGTACCCACTCAAAGTAACAGTTTCCTTCTTCAAGAACTTTGGCGGTATATTCAAGCGCCAACTCGCGCGATGGTCTTCCACATGGCTGATATTCCGGTGAAAGCTCAAAAAACCTGTCCATGAATTCCTGCTTGCCGGACAATTCAAACCGCGTTGCCGCCACTTGATTGCAGTAAATAACATTGGCGTCTTTGTCCAAAAGACACGCACAAAGAGGCGTGGCGTCAAGCAAGCTTTGCGCGCGTTCATCCGCCTCGCGCAATCCATCAAGCAGCAATCCCACTTTCGCGGTCAGCATATTGAACCATCTGGCCAGTTCCCCGATTTCGTCCTTTTGGTAGGCGGGGACCTGTTCGCTCAGATCAGCGCGATCCTCGACGATGTCTTTGATCTTCGTCTTGATCTTGTCCAGAGGAGTTGTAACCAGAATACGCGATCCCAGGAGAAGCGAGACGGAGGACGCCATGGCCATGCACGTCAGCATAAACGCCAAGATTATCCCGGCTGTGCGCACAAACCCGAATATGGCTTCCATTTCCATGACGAAAACCACAACTCCAACATGGTTTCCGCTGAAATCAATAAGAGGACGCGCCGCGAGAACCACAGAACCCATGTTTATATAGAAGTTTTCTTTTTTTCCCCGAAACAGCACCTCTGGAGTGATCAAAGATTCAAATGCGTGTTCTTTGCTGGCACGCACAAAATCTCCTCTTGTCTGTAAATCCGCCAAATCTTGCAGCGCCACGGAAAAATCCAACTGCTCCTTGCTTGCATACACAGAGACAGCAATTTCTCCCTCGTTCGTTATGGTGTCCAGCAAGGGATCAAAATCCTGGAGAATTTCCGCGGAGCCAAGATGCCGGCCATTTGGCGCTGTAACCGGAATCACGCCGCGAATTGCAAAACCGCCGCTACCGGGCTCAAGGCCCATGACCGCCTTGCCGCTCCTGTTTGCTTCCATTACCGTATGCCGGTACCAACTGAGATCGTCGGAAATGTCTACCCATTCCCCGTCAACCCTGGTGTTTTTGTCGCGCCACAGGCGCACAAGGCTTAACCCGTTGGGCAGGTGGAAATGAATCCGCAGCTTTTGTCCGGTAATTTTCTCGTGGCTTTTAAGTATCGGGACAAATTCTTTGCGCAGCAATTCGCGCGCTACCTGAGACTGCGGCGAACGAGGATCGTCAATATTGCCGCCAAGGGCAATTTCGTACGCCTTTATAACCGCCGGAAGGCACACAATAATCGAAGTCTGGCTTACAGACGTATTCGCGCGGTATTCAATATCTTTGTTTATGCGCTGAAAACGGTTTTCAATGGCGGCCTTGATGTATTCATCACGCAGCTTGACAAATGAAGAGCTGATCACGAAAAAACTTACCAAGCCGATGCAAATAACAAGGCACGTTTGCGGAAGAGTGAGTTTCCAGGCAAGTTTCATATTGTTTACCTTCTTCTTTGTGGCTCTGTTCAAACCCTGATTATTTTAGCAATTAGCTTGCATTGCCAAAACAGCGACATGAACGAGTTTGCCTCAAGAAGAGCTAACCACCGAAGATAATTTGCGTATTTCGGTTGCTTCATATTGATTAAACCGCCTCATGTGTGTCTTACGAGCAAATCTGCCAACGGCCAACTGGCGTGGAAGGGTACCCTATTATGGCCTTGGCTGCAATCAAAATATCTTTGTCCGCTTGCTGTTCTTTTAAGGTCTATCTATGAATGTAAATAAAACTCAGTTGCCGGGCGGCCAAGGTTTTTTCGCGCCGAAACGAATAGAAAAACGGTGAACAGATCGTGCATGGACCGATCCCTTCCAGGCGGGCAGCCGGAATTCCCGTAGCCGCAAGCGCCGACAAAGCGGCCGCCTGGAGATCCGCAAACCATTTCCCAGGCTTTTCCCCTTTCCGGAGAGCCGCGGCGGAAACAGAGGCAAGCGCGTCGGCCGTCTCCTCGCCGACTTCGTAGCAACAGGCGCGGGCGCAAGGGCCTACCGCCACGACCAGATCGCAAACCGCTTCCTTCCCAATCCTTTTATCAAGCGCGCGTATGGTCTCCCGGACAATTCCGGACGCAAGTCCCCGCCATCCCGCATGAACGGCGGCAGCCAAGGGAATCCGCCTATGGGCGATGAGGATGGGTACGCAGTCCGCCGTTCGTACGCCCACACCCGTGCCGGGGGTCTCCGTCCACAGCGCGTCCCCTTCCCTGCTCCCCGCGCCGGGAGCGCCCGTATCATCTGGCTCGAATTGCCGGACAATTACCGAATGTATCTGTTTCAGTGTGCCGACAGACGCGGAGAAGACGGCGAACGCTTCGGCAAGTTGTTCTTTCAGCGCGCGCCCGCCAGCCGGGTCCACCCCCGGAAACGCGTGGTACACGCCGGGTACGGCGCGAAGCAGCGGAGACTGGATGAAATATGGCAACGGCCTCATGGATGGTTCGCTAATCCTCATTTATCTGAGCAGGTCTTTTGTTACAGTCAAGAATACTCACGCTCAACCGCGGCGCGAAACGTGCTGAACTCCGGCGGGTCAGGCACCGTAAACTCAAGCGTCTCCCCGGTTACGGGGTGCGTAAAACCAAGCTGAAAAGCGTGCAGGAAATAGCGGGAAACAGTAGCCGTTTGCCCGCATGCTCCTTTGCCGAAAACAATTTTCCTTGGTCGTCCGTAAACATCGTCGCCCACGATCGGACATCGGATATGGGCGCAGTGAACGCGCACTTGATGGGTGCGCCCGGTCTCCAGGCGAAATTCAAGGAGAGAAAAAGGGCCAAAAACCGCAAGACGCCGATAATGGGTAACCGCAAGGCGTCCTCCTTCCGCAAGAACAGCCATCTTCTTGCGGCATACCGGATGCCGGCCTATCCGGGTATTTACCAGCCCTTCCCGCGCCGGAGGCGAGCCGAATACGATTCCATGATACCCGCGCTTCATCGAGCGCGCCGAAAGCTGCGCGGAGAGACCTCTGTGGGCGGCGTCTGTTTTAGCCACAACGAGAATGCCGGAAGTGTCGCGGTCGAGGCGGTGGACTATCCCCGGTCTGGAAACGCCGCCGATGCCGGACAGCGTATCGGCCCGTGAAAGAAGGGCGTTGACCAGGGTGCCGCCGGCGTGGCCGGGAGCGGGATGAACCACCATGCCCGCGGGCTTCTCAACCACAAGCAGGTGCGCGTCTTCATGAAGTATCGAAAGCGGAAGATCTTCGGGGGCAAGGTCAAGCTTTGACGGGGGCGGGATCGTTACGGAGATTTCCTCGCCGCCTGACAACTTGTGGGAGGGACGCGGGATTGCCCCGAAAAGAAGCACATTCCCCTCCCCAATAAGGCGCTGGACCGTAGCCCTGGATAAACCCGGGAACGCGGCAGGCAGATACCGGTCGATACGCTCGCCCGCCTGGTCGGACGGGACGGTTATAAAAAACGTCCCGGCCGTAGACCCCTCCATCTACCAGACCTTGGAGGGAATCCGCCCCGTGGGCTTTACAAGCACATCAATCAGCGCCTGGTTGAACAAGTTCGTTTTCTCGGCAAGCTTCTGGTCTATCCGGCTAAGGTAGTAGCTTCGGCCTTCTTCGATCTCATTCTTCAGAAGATCAAACAGGGTGTCGTTACGAATCCCCTCTTCGACCTTTTTCACGTTGTATAGCGCAATGTCCGAAACCACCGCCCTCGCGATCCGCCGGGCCACATCATTATCTGTCACAACGGCCATTGCTACCTCCCCGTATTAAATTTTTAAATTTAAACTGTTTCCCACAATTTTACTTATCGGCTTTCGGCAGGAGCAGTATTACAAAAAAACGCTTCGCATTTTACGCGTGGCGTCCCTGCCTCGCATCCAGAATCCAGACAAAAAGACTTATCAGTAATTAAAATCATTTATACCTCAACGCCACAAACATCATTTGCCCTTCCCGCGATACCAGAGCCGATATTATTTTTCCGCGCGGAAGGCGCCGCAGAATCTTCTGATACGACTCAATATCCTGCACCGGCTCCTGGTTGACGACAAGCAGGATGTCTCCCTCGCGTATGCCGGCGTCCCACGCGGAACTGGCCGTCTCGACAAAAGTCACCTCCACACCGCCGCTAATATCAAGTTCCCGCAAAATCCGGGGGCTGACCTGGCAGGCCGTCAACCCGATAGGGTCAACCGATTCGCGCTGGGCCGGACGCCGCGCCTTGGCTTTCCCTTCGGCCTCGGCCAGCGTCACGGTAACCAGGAAACGCTTCCCGCCCCTCAAGACCTCGATCGGCGCCGAAACGCCGGGAGAAGTCCCCGCAACCATCTGGCGGAACTCTTTCACGCCGCCAATACGGTTTTTATCCCAGGCAACCAGTATGTCGCCCATCCGCAGGCCTCCTTTTTCAGCGGCGCTCGCAGGAACAACCCGGTTCACCAATATTCCCTTCTCGCCCTTTACCCCGAACGCCTCCGCAAGGTCGGAAGTAAGCGGCTGTACCGCCACCCCGAGCCACCCACGGCGGACAGCTCCGTGCAGCGTAAGCTTCTGTTCCACTTCCTTTACCGTGTTGATCGGGATGGCAAAACCAAGTCCCTGGCCGGAACTGACCATAGCGGTATTGATGCCGACCACTTCTCCACGGAAGTTGAGGAGCGGCCCGCCCGAGTTGCCGGGATTGATAGACGCGTCGGTCTGTATAAATTCGTCTCCGCCTTCCATTTCCGGCTCCGCGGAGCGGCCGGTGGCGCTCACCACGCCAAGGGTGACGGTACTTTCGAGACCAAACGGGTTGCCCACGGCAATCGCGAATTCCCCCACCTTTAGCGTCGATGAATCGCCAAGCGTAGCCACCGGCAGCTTTTTGGACGACTGAATCCGAAGAACAGCAACGTCGGTGCGGACATCCGAGCCTATCACTTTCGCCCTATGCTCGGTCCGGTCCGACAGGCGGACAACGATTTCGTCCGCGTCGCGGATAACATGTTCGTTTGTGACAATCAGGCCGTCCTCGCCGATAATTACGCCGGAGCCCAGGGAATTCTCGCGGAAGCCTCCGTTTTCTTCGAGCAGATCCATCAGGTATTCGGGAGGAGATCCCCCGCGTCCGCTTCCGCCTCTTATCCCTCTGGCAAACCGCGTGACAGTACGAATGTTCACGACAGCCGGGACAGCGCGCTCCGCCGCCGCGACAAAAGCCTGCTGCACGGCCATGGAGTCGCCCGTCAGCGCGGACGACATTTCATGATCTTTTCCCGTGCACCCGGCCAGCAAAGCAGCCAAAAGGAAAGCGGAGAGCCAAAACCTCATGATGTCCCTTCCCATATCGGCAGATTCATCCGCCGCGCGTATTCGACATCATTTTGTATCTGGGCGACCAGTTCGTCGGCGTTTTGAAACTTCCGCTCGTCCCGAATCCGCTCGCGGAATCGGACCAGCGCCTCTTTCCCATACAGATCCCCCTGAAAGTCGAACAGGTGCGCCTCGATCCCTATGCTGCTTCCGCCAAACGTCGGATTGGAGCCAACATTTGCCACACCGCGAAACGAAGCATCGCCGACCTTCACATCCGCAACATACACCCCCGGCAGCAACAAAAGCTTCTGTGAAAACATCACATTTGCCGTCGGGAAACCCAGCAGGCGCCCTCTTCCGGCTCCTTGCCCCACTGATCCGCGCACCTCGAACGGGCGGCATAAAAGCTCCTCCGCCTCCCGCGCCTTTCCCGCAATCAGCAACTCCCGTATCCGGCTGGAACTCACAACCACGCCTCCGCGCATAAGCGGCGGCGTAATATCAACTTCGAATCCAAACTCGCGCCCAAGTTCCTCCAGCATCTCCGAAGACCCGGTTCTTTGACCTCCGAAAGCAAAGTTGTACCCGACCGTCACCATGCGCGCTCTCAACCGCTGACAAAGCACTGTCCGCGCGAACTCTTCGGGGCTCATTCCGCCTATATCCCCGTCGAACGACTCCACGACAAACACATCTATTCCAAGCTCTTCCATCCGCTCGGCTTTTTCCCGCACCGTGGTAACTTCGCAAAAGCGAAGCTTTGGACGCAAGAAGCGGATCGGGTGTGGCGAAAAAGCCAAAACGACCGATGGCAAACCAAGCTCCTTTGCGTGCGCAACGGTCCGTCGGATCAGTTCCCTATGCCCAAGATGCACGCCGTCGAAGTTCCCTATGGTGATGGAGGTTTTCGATGAAGGAGAAAATACCCGCGTACCTTGGATAAATTCCATAGTAATTGAGTATGATACTACACGTGAAACTGTCGCGGAAATACCTCCTGGCCGAAATGGCGGCCCCCTTCATGCTCGGACTTGGAGCATTCACTCTGGTGGTGTTTCTCCATCGTTTCTCCCTGCTGGCGGATCTTGTGATCGCCCGCGGCGTTCCGATCGGGCTGGTCGGCCGGCTTCTCCTCTCCCTGTTTCCGTCGTTTTTTGAAATCACGCTCCCCGCCTCTCTTCTTCTTGCCGTTTTGCTCGCGCTCGGGCGACTCTCCGCCGATTCCGAAACCACCGCCCTTTCCGGCGCGGGAATAGGAATGAGGTCTATCGCCGTCCCCGTGCTGATCGCGTGCGCGATCGTCTTCTCCGCGTCGCTGCTCGTGGCCTGGAAGGGACTCGCCTGGGGCAACAGGGAATCCCAGCGGGTTCTCGCGCGAATCCTTGCCGAGCGCGCAGGCGCCGCCGCCTCGGAACATGTTTTCCGGGAAATCGCCCCCGACGTGATTATTTACCCTGACCAGGTCTCCGCCAATGGCCGCCGGATGGAAGGCGTATTCCTCTCTTTCCGGCCTCCGGGCGGCAATCCGCTTTTTGTGTTCGCCAGGGAAGGGCGCTTTCTGGAAGCCGGGGAAGATGAATCCGCCGGCATCGAGTTGTCGGACGGAACAATCCACGGCGACCAGTCCGCAAACAAGGCATACCGGGAGGCATCTTTCGGCCGGATGATATTCCATGTGCCCGTGGAGGCAGACTACGTCATCGCCGCAGGCGAACCAAAAGGAATGACGCTTCCACAGCTTGCGGAGAAAATAGAGGAACACAGCCCCGACCCCAGATACCGGTTCCATTTCCACCGCAGGCTTTCCATCGTTTTCTCCTGCATCACTTTCGGGCTGCTGTCGATCCCATTTGGCATGTCGCAGCGAGCCCGCGGAAAATCCTCTTCTTTCGGCAAAACACTCGCCCTTATCCTTTCCTATTACACATTCATCGCGGTAGCCGGAACGCTGGAGAAAAACGCGCCTAAAACCATGGTCGCGGTCTTCTGGATGCCAAACGCGCTGGGAATTCTCCTTGCCTTATGGATCCTCTATCGCTCCGGGCAGTCCATAGATCTTTTTCCCGCCTGGCTTCGAAACCGAGGGAGGGCAAAAGCGTGACAGTCCTGTCCCGATACATGTTTCTGGAATTTTTGAAGGCCGTGGCGGCATGCATCCTGAGCTTTATGCTCCTCTACCTGGTGATAGACTTTGCCGACAACGCGGACCGGTTGATACGCAATAACGCCGGCATCCAAGAAATCGGGTGGTACTATCTATCCCTCATCCCCAAAGTGTTCGTGATGACCTCGCCTGTGGCGACAATGCTGGCGGTCCTCATCGTCCTCTCGATGCGAATCCGCGGAAATGAGCTGACGGCAATGTACTCCGGGGGATGCAGCCTTACGCGCATATGCGCGCCGATCATGGTCGGGTGCGCGTTGGTCTCAATGCTGTCTCTTTTATGCTCCGAGATCCTGGCGCCGGCCGCCAACCGTCAGGCGCATGAGATCAAGCGAGCCCGCATGAAACCCGGCTCCGTCGCCGCCCAGTTCTCCGGAAAGCGATACTGGATGCGCGGGGAAGAAGGCATCCTTTCCGCCACGGTTGTGGATTCCGCCTCAAAGTCGCTGTCGGGGTTTATGTATTACGAGCTCGACCGGCAGTTCCGTCCGTCAAGGCGGATCGAGGCCCGGAAAGCCGTGGTTCACCCGGACGGCTCATGGGAACTCCACGACGGGGAAGAACGGCTTCTTAAGAACACCCACCCGGCGGATAGATTCAAGGTCCGGACTTACAGCTTCCCCGAGACAATCCAGGGATTCATCGAAGGCGAAACACCACCCGAGGAGATGACGTTTACGGAGCTGTCAGGTTACGTGAAAGATATTCGCCAGAAGGGGTACGACGCCAGAAAACACGAGACGGACATGCACGCCAAGCTATCATGGCCGTTATTGAACATCCTGATCGCGACACTGGCCGTGCCGTTCGCGCTGCGGGGACCTCGAACCGGAGGCATTTGGCGCAGTATCGGTCTTGGGCTTTTGGTGGGCTTTGCCTGCTGGGTTATCCTGTCGGCGTCTCTTTCGCTGGGAAAGAAGGGGATTTTCTCCCCGCTGGTCGCCGCCTGGCTTCCCGGCGCCCTGTTCATGGGCGCCGGGGCCACGCTGTTCCGGATAAGACGATAAGAACCTTTTTTAAGTCCCCATTTCCCAAGAGGCAAGATACTTCTTCTGCTCCGGAGTAAGCCGATCTATCTTGACGCCCAAGGCGGCAAGCTTTAGACGCGCTATCTCGTTGTCAATCGCCTCCGGCACGACATGCACATCCTTCGCAAGCCGCTCGTGGTTTCTTAGCATATATTCCGCCGACAACGCCTGGTTTGCGAAGCTCATGTCCATAACGTTGGCGGGATGCCCCTCGGCGGCCGCCAGGTTGATAAGCCGCCCTTCTCCCAATACGTGGACCCTGCGCCCATTGCCAAGCGTATACTCGTCGACAAAGGGGCGAACCGACCGTACCGATTTTGACATCTTCTCCAGCGCCGGAATGTCTATCTCCACATTGAAGTGTCCGGAGTTGCACACTATGGCGCCGTCCTTCATCCGCTCAAAATGTTCCTTGCGCAGCACATGGATGTTGCCGGTGACGGTGCAGAAAATATCGCCTATTTTAGCCGCCTCCGCCATGGACATCACCGTAAAGCCATCCATCACCGCCTCGAGAGCCGGCAAAGGATCAACCTCGGTTACGATAACCCGCGCGCCCATCCCGCGCGCCCGGGACGAAAGCCCGCGCCCGCACCAGCCGTAACCGGCCACGACGAAACAACAGCCGGCCATCAGCCGGTTGGTAGAGCGAAGAATGCCGTCGATCGTTGACTGCCCGGTGCCGTATCGATTGTCGAAGAAATGTTTCGTTTTGGCTTCGTTCACAGCAATGATGGGATACCGCAAAACCCCCTTCTTGCCCATGACCGCCAACCGGATTACACCGGTTGTCGTCTCTTCCGTGCCGCCAAAGATCCCTTTTAGGTACTCTTTTTTATCCGTGTGAACCGTCGATACAAGATCGGCGCCGTCATCCATCGTTATGTTCGGCCCGGAGGCAAGCACGGAGAGTATGTGCCGGTAATATGTATCCCGGTCTTCCCCCTTGATGGCATACACCGCGATTCCGTCGTTCTTTACGAGTGAGGCCGCCGTCTCGTCCTGAGTGGAAAGCGGGTTCGAAGCGCACAGGAAAACCTTTGCGCCTCCCGCCGCGAGAACCTGGATCAACGCGGCGGTCTCGGTGGTCACATGGAGACAGGCCGCCACATTAACCCCTTTAAGCGGCTTCTCTTTGGCAAACCGGGTACCGATGGAGCGCAGCACCGGCATGTCCTTCTTCGCCCACTCGATTCGCCGGTTCCCTTCTTCGGCAAGCCGAAGATCCTTGATGTCGTATCCTTTGTCCCGTTTCATCGGCAAGCTCCCTTCGCGCTCAAGCGCCGTGTCCGGCCGCCTTGCGAAGCGCGCGGGTCCGGTCGGTTATTTCCCAGGTAAACTCAGGAAGCTCCCGCCCGAAATGCCCGAGAGCCGCCGTCTTGCGATAGACGGGACGCAAAAGGTTCAGGTCCCGGATAATTCGCGAAGGACGCATGTCAAACGTATCCAGTATGGCGCGGCGGATCTTCTCTTCCGGAATGGCTGCCGTGCCAAAGGTATCCACCATGACCGATACAGGATTTGCAACCCCGATGGCGTACGCCAGTTGTATCTCGCATTTCCGGGCAAGACCGGCCGCCACCACATTCTTGGCCACGTACCGCGCCATGTAGGCCGCGCTGCGGTCAACCTTGGAGGGATCTTTTCCCGAAAACGCTCCGCCTCCGTGGCGGCTGAAACCGCCGTAGCTGTCAACGATGATCTTGCGCCCTGTCAATCCCGTGTCGCCGTGCGGACCGCCAACCACAAACCGGCCGGTAGGGTTGATGTGAAATTTTACTTTTTTCGACATCAGCTCTTTAGGGATGGCCTTGCGAACGACTTCCTCGACCACGCCTTCCGTGAGCGCCCTGCGCCCGACATCCTCGCTATGCTGGGTGGAACAGACAACCGTGATGACCTCGCGTGGAACACCGTTTTCGTACCGGACGGTAACCTGGCTTTTCCCGTCGGGACGCAACCAGGGCAGCGTCTTTTTCTCCCTTGCCTCCGTAAGGCGGGCGCAGATCTTATGGGCGAAGGAGATCGGCATCGGCATCAGTTCCTTCGTGTCGTCGCAGGCAAAACCAAACATCATCCCCTGGTCGCCGGCGCCCTGCTTGTCTTCAGCTCCACGGTCCACGCCCTGCGCGATGTCTGTAGACTGCCGGTCAATCGCCGTAACCACAGCGCAGTTTTTGGCGTCGAAACCCTGGCTGTCTCCCGCATAACCTATTTCCGTAACAGTCCTTCGAACAATGCCTGGAAAATCCACAATCGCTTTCGTGGTGATCTCACCCGCCACCACCACAAGGCCGGTGGACACCAGCGTCTCGCATGCCACCCTTGCTCGCGGGTCCTGTCTGATGATTTCATCGAGTACCGCATCGGAAATCTGGTCCGCCACCTTGTCGGGATGCCCTCCGGTCACAGACTCGGAGGTAAAAAGAAATTCTTTCATTTCGTTATGGCTCCTGCCGCAGGGATTGAAAAACTTTAGACATCGGAGAGTATATGTTAAAACCCTTCCACCGGAAACAAATCCTCCATCTTCTTTCGCAAAAGCCTCCCTATCTCCTCCGCTGTCGGATGCAGCAGAAGCTCGCCTACGAACTCCTTGGCCTCGTATGCAACCGATTTCCTCAAAATACGCTTTATTCTCGGAATGGCGGCGGCGCTCATACTGAGTTCGTCCAGCCCCATGCCAAGCAGCACGTACGAATATAGCGGCTCGCCCGCCATCTCGCCGCACATGGAAACAGGGATGCCGGCGTTGTGCCCGGCCTCGACGATGCGACGGATCAGGCGCAGGATCGACGGGTGAAGCGGCTCGTACAGGTAGGAGACATGTTCGTTGACGCGGTCGATGGCGAGCGCGTACTGAATGAGGTCGTTTGTCCCGATGCTGAAAAAAGAAACTTCTTTGGCCAGCATATCCGACATGATCGCCGCGGACGGAATCTCTATCATTATCCCTATGGGCATTCCCTTGTCGAACGGAACGCGTTTGCGCCGAAGATCCAGGCGGACTTCATCGAGCACCCCCATCGCCTCGCGAAGTTCCGTGATTCCGGAGATCATGGGAAACATCATCCGGATCTTGCCGTAGTGCGACGCGCGCAGGATAGCCCTGATCTGTTTTTTGAAAATATCCTTTTCCCTCAAACAGAACCGGATCGCGCGCAGCCCCATGGCCGGATTCATCTCCTCCGCCAGGTCGAGCTGAGAGGCGAACTTGTCGCCTCCCAGGTCAAGCGTCCGGATCGTGACCGTGCGACGCGCAAACTTCTCGACGATCTTGCGATACCTCTCGAAATGTTCCTCTTCCGTGGGAAGATCTTTACGGTTCAGGTATAAAAACTCCGTCCGGTACAGCCCGACCCCGTCGGCCCCGCTGCGCAAAGCATTGTTTGCCTCCTCCGGAAACTCGATGTTGGCCATCAAAGACAGCGTATTGCCGTCACGGGTCACGGTCGGGAGGCGGGCGAACTTGGCCAGATCCCGCGTCCTCTGGCTAAAGGCCTTCCGCTTATGCGTGTATTCCTGGACAGCCTCCTCGGTGGGATTCAGGATGACTGTTCCGGACTCGCCGTCGATGATTACCTGCCCGCCCGCGCTGTATTCCTTTGTGATGCATTCCAGGCCGACAACGGCCGGAACGCCAAGGGAACGCGCCGTGATAGCCGTATGGGACGTGCGGCTGCCGACATCCGTTGCAAAACCAAGAATGGCGCTGTTTAAAATCTGGATCGTGTCCGCGGGGGAAAGATCGTGCGCGATGATAATTACAGGGTCTTTGATTGCCGAAATCGCGTCGGGCTGCCGGCCGGCCAGATTCTCAAGCACCCGATGCCCGATCTGGCGCAGATCGTGACCTCGTTCCCTGAGATAGGGATCTTCGATCCGCTTGAACGTGTCCAGCATGCCTTTAAGGACATTCTCGAAAGCCCAGCCCGCTGTGTAACGGCTCTCCCTAATCATCCTGGACGTCTGATCAAGAAGCATCGAGTCATCGAGTAATGCCAAGTGGACGGAAAGGATCTGGTAGTGCTCCAGCGATTGATCCGTCATGGTGTCCCGGATGGCTTGCACCTGCTCTTTTGAACGGGCCAGCGCCCTCTGGAACGCCGCAACCTCCTCCTCGACCTTGTCGCGCCTGACGATGGACCGGACCGCCCTGGGAAGCATCCGGTTCAGGGCATACCCCTTGCCTATGGCGATACCACCGGAGGCGGGAACCCCTTTAAATATCCGCATTTTGCAATTACCATCCATAAAAACGGTTATTCCTCTCCGAATTTGCTGTCAATCAGTTCGCCTATGGCGACCAGCGCCTCGTTCGCGTCGGCCCCATTTGCCAGAACCCGGATTTTGGCGCCCTTCGGAGCCGCCAGCATAAGCACGCCCATAATGCTCTTCCCGTTAACCTGCATCTCTTCCTTTTCCAGCTTGATATCGGAGGCATACCGGTTAGCCAGGTTGACCAGTTGCGCGGCCGCCCGCGCGTGCAGCCCAAGGAGATTCTTTATATTGAATTCCCGTTCCATGCTCATTTCCATAAAATCAGCACCCCCAGCAGGAGAAGAAACAGCAAAACCTCCGACGGCGAAACCGACTTGCGGAACATTTCGGTCACAAACCTGATGATTACAGCGCCGGCTAAAAATATCGCGATTATGTGAAGCGGCGTCGCTCCGACGGCAACTGTTTTACCCATAATGATTCCCGCATAGACGCCACCCAAAACCGTTACCGCCAGTTTGCGGCTGTTCGTCTTAACGTTCAGGGACTCTTTCTTGAGCCATTCGACCACGGCTTCCTGCCCTGAAAACCCCGCCTGGAAACCGCGGCGGCGGATAGCCAACTGCGACACGTTATACAGGATCAGCATCGTGGCAATCCCGGCCAGCGGATTAAACAGCGCAAGGAGAACCCCGGCGATAGAAGCCATCGGACGCAACGCTCCCCAGAAAAACGCGTCTCCGATCGCGCCCAAAGACCCCATCAAGCCCATCTTGAAAGCGCCTACGCCGGCCGGATCGCCTTCCCCGCCGGCCGCTTTCTCCTCCAGCCGCACCCCAGCGCCCAGAACAACGGCTCCCATGACCGGATGGGTATTGAAAAATTCGAGGTGCCGCTTCACGCTCTTTTGCGCTTCCTCCGGCTGTCCGGTCCATATCTCCAGCAGCGCCGGCAAAATGGCGTAAGCAAAGCCAACATTTTGCATTCCCTCGTAATTCCAGCACCCCTGTATCAGAAAATGGCGCCTCCAAACGCTACGCCGGGCTTTGGGAGAAATATCGCTCATCGTCAGGCCATCCACCGCGCGGCCATGGTCACAGCGAAGGCAGCCGACATCGCGAGGAAGAAAAGCCATGCTGTTTTTTCCGTCCGTCCGCACGCGAACACAGAAGCCGCCCCAACCAAAGGCAAAGCCAGCGCAAGCGCGCTCAGATCGACGCCTATATCGGCGCCGATCAGGGGGAGCAGAAATAATGAGGCCGCCGCCCCAGCCACTGAAAACGACAAGGCAAGAAGCATCCCCGTTATGCAAAATAACGTCAATCCCGCCAAAAGGCTTTGCTCCACCGCCTTTATATCTCCACGCTCCACCGCGTCCCGCGCGATCCGGGCGATTCTTCCGTTGACCTTCCGCACCACGGCATCGACCAACCTGCCCAACTCCGCGCACAGCACAGAGAGCAGGATCAGGGCGGTGAAACATCCGCCGCCGGCGTCGCGGGAGACAAACGCCGCGGCAGAACCCGCGAATATGGCAGCCCCGGTATCGTCAGGCGGAAGCGACGCCCCCACAGGCAGGTGAACGAGGTATATCAGCTCCAATACAACTCCGACCTGCGCGCCCGCAAAGAAGTCGCCAAAAATCCACCCCATCAGCGTCGCCACGACGACAGGACGGTGAAACATCATCTGATAAGCCGCCGTCCGGTCGAGGTAACAGCCTCCGCCTATAACGCCCGCCAACAGGAATTTCCAGATCATTCCCTACTTCTCCGCCTCAAACAATATGCCCGATTCGAACGGAGTTCCTTTCACGCATACCGAGACTCCGTTGGAGCGAAACCACTGAAGCGCCTCGAAATCCCCGGTCGCGAAAAAAACCGAGGAGGTAATCTGCGACTTCCCTTCCTCATAATGCAGGTTCCCTATATTCAAAACGTTAAATCCAGCGCCGTTTTTCCAGGCTTTGATGGCATCGGACGCGTTCGACACCAGCAGTATCGACCGCTCGTCGGCAACATCCGCTTCCTTCAGCATCTCCGCAACCTGGTCCAGGCGGCAAAAACGCGCCTTAACTTCCACGGGAACAGCCAACTCCATAACGGATCGCAAAATATGGTTTGCCACGATGGCGTCGTTGGCAATGATCAGGCTGTTGGCTTTTACATGCGGGATCCACGCCTCCACCACCTGGCCATGGACAAGGCGGCAGTCGATGCGGGCCAACACCAATGGCATCCCGTTTTCTCTCCTACTTCTTGTCTGGTTTTTCCGGCTTCTTTTTCAGCATGTCGCCGGGAACGGTGATATTCAGGCGGCCGCATTCCTGGAGGTGGTGAACCAGCTCCGGAAGCGCCATCGACTGCCGGGCGTAAGGGAACTTGACCATCATGGGCAGGTTCACCCCGGTAATAACTTCGACCGGATGCGTACCGAGAAACGCCAGCGCGATATTGGAGGGGGTCCCGCCAAACATGTCGGTCATGACCAAGACGCCCTTGCCTTTATCCACTGACTGAACCGCTGTCTCGACCGCGCTATGGATATCCTCCACGCCCATGGACGGCGTCATATCCACGGCAACCATCCCTTCTATCTTCCCAACAATGATTTCGGCTGCCTGTATAAGCCCGGAGGCATGGATTCCGTGTGAAACAACGACTGCTCCGATCATTTCGCCCCCTTGGCGGCAGAAGACGACCGGGTCATGTCACGATGGGTCACCGTAACGCCCTTATCTTCTTTCCCCAGGAAATTTCCAAGCGCTACGGCAACCGCCACAGAACGATGCTTGCCGCCCGTACAACCAACCGCCAGCGTAAAGTACGCCTTGCCTTCCTTTCTATAAAGCGGAAGCAGGAAATGCAACATGCTCGTCAGGCGGCGCAAAAACGACTGGGCGGTCCGTCCTTTAAAAACGTATTCCCTAATCCTTTCGTCAAGCCCGGTAAATCGTCTCAGCGAGGTGACAAAATGCGGATTAGGGAGAAACCTTACATCCACTACCATGTCGGCATCCGAAGGAAGCCCGTACCGGAACCCGAAGGAGACCACGTTCACTTTCAGGCCCTGCGTTCCTTCCTTGCAAAACCGATGCAAAAGGGCATCCCGAAGCTGGTGGACCGTAAGCTCGGAAGTGTCGATCAGCGCGTCCGCCATATCCCGAAGCGGAGAAAGTATCTCCCGCTCCTTCTGGATCGCCTCTTTCGTTCCGTGAGCCGCCACCGGATGCACGCGCCGCGTCTCGCTGAACCGCCGCAGAAGCGCTTCGTCGTTTGCGTCGAAAAACAGAACAAGCACATCGTTTTTCCTGCTTCTTAACTCCTCTATCACGCGCGCCATTTCATGCAGAAACTCTTTCCCTCGCACATCCGCTACCATGGCAACGCGCACACCACTCCCGCGAGCCTCCGTCACCACCTCGATTATCTTTGGAAGAAGGACCGGCGGCACGTTGTCGACGCAGTAGTAGCCAAGATCCTCAAACACATTGGCCGCGGTGCTTTTCCCCGAGCCGGAGAGCCCCGTAAGAATCATTATGTTTGCGCGGCGCCCGCGCCTGGACGTAACGGTCATGACTCCACGATTCCGCCGGCTTTCTGGATCTGGCGCTCTATAAGTTCAGCCGCGGAATTTACCCCCTGCTGCTTGAGCAGGTGGTTTCGGACCGCAACTTCTACTATGGTTGCAACATTCCTTCCCGGAGACACGGGAATCAAAAGCGAGGGAAGCCGGACGCCCAAAATCTCGACACACTCCTGCTCCACCCCAAGGCGGTCATATTCTTTTCCTTTCTCCCACAGCTCAATCCGTATGACCAGCTCGATCTTCTTGGCGTGTCTGGTCGCGATCAGGCCGAACAGGTCCCGGATATTCAAAATCCCCAGTCCGCGAACCTCCATGTGGTGCTGTGTAAGTTTGTTCCCTCTCCCGATAAGAGTAGCCGACCCCGCCTTCTCCACCAAAATGATGTCATCCGCAACCAGCCGGCTTCCCCTTACGATGAGATCAAGGGCGCATTCGCTTTTTCCTACTCCGCTTTGCCCAGCCAGGAGAACTCCGATGCCCAGGATGTCAACAAGCACGCCATGTACTGTGGCCGATTCCCGCAAAAGCCGGCGCAGTTCCCACTGGAGTTCCTCTACAAGATCGGCGATCAGAATAGAAGAAACGAAAAAGGGCATTCCGCGCCGATTGGCCGCGTCGAGAAACACATCAGGCACATCCAGGTCGCTGGTAGTAATGATGCACGGAGATGGATAGGAGAAAATCTTGTCGGCGATTTCGGCCTGACGCCTTGGGGTCTGGCAGAGAAAGTAATCAATTTCATTCTTGCCAAGAATCGCCACCCGCCCGGCATCGAGAGGAAACGCCTCTCCTGTAATCGCAAGCCCCACTTCGCTTGGGCCGGCGGCCGTAATCTCGCGGCCAAGCCCCTTCTCTCCCGCAAGAAGCCGTATCTGCAAAGAGCTAGAGCACTCTTTTTGGAAAACCATTACAGAGACAGCCACGGCATTCCTCCCTTATCCGTGGTTATCCTTCTCCGGCCCGAAAGGCTTTGAAGGCTTGCCATGCGCATCAGGGGTCAGGCAGGTTCGTCTTCTTCCGCAAAGATTCGCGTGATTTCCCCGGCCCCTTCCGCCTCCATCAGTCGATGCCGAAACCGCTCGTTCTTCGCAAGCCGGGAAATACGGGCAAGAACCTTAAGGTGTATACCGGCCGAGTTGCTCTCCGGCGCAACCACGAGAAAGAAAAAACGCGCGGGGCGCCCATCAAGAGAAGCGAACTGAACACCGTCACGGCTGCGCCCGAAAACGGCGACCAACCGGTCAATCCCCGGCATCTTGCCGTGCGGAATGGCAATCCCTCCGCCTATTCCCGTGCTGCCAAGCGATTCGCGGTCCATCAGGACCGACAGAAGGTGATCCGCGGACATGCCGGAAACCGCCCGGCATATCGCCTCGGACAGTTCCCGGAGGACCCCCTCCTTGGTTTCCGACCTGAGATCATCGACAATCCCTCCGGCCGGAATAAGGTCTAAAATTTTCATTTCACCGTCGGCTCTGTAAACCCGACGCTACCGCCCGACTGCCGGAAAACAACGCTTGGCAGATTCGTCTCCTGGTTTACGAACATCAAGACATCGACCCGAAGAAGATCCAGATGCTTCGCCGCTTCCTCAACGGTCATAGGTTTGGGAAGGAAGTTGTCGCTGCGCACAATGTGAATCCCCTCGTCGCCGGAGGAAACAGTGATTCCCGAAACAAAGGGGATCTGCGCGGCGGTCCCTGGTCCCTTGTCCTTCTGTTTCTCGCGGTATTTCTTCAACTGACGCTCGACCTTGTCGCAAACAAGATCAATTGCCGAATAGAGGTCTTCGGTGGACTCGATCGCCTTGATGGTAATCCCTGGCGCGGTCATGAACACTTCGGCTATGTGGCGGTATTTCTCTACCGAAAGCGTCACGTTGGCCTCGAAAGGCTTCTCTATCACTTTCTGTAGCCTTCCAAGCTTCTCCACAGCGTAGTCTTTGAGAGCCTGGCTCGGATCAACGTGCCGGAATGTTACCTGGATTTGATTCAAAATATCCCCTCCCTCCACGAAATGGGCATTTTTTAGAACTGCCTTCTACGGCCTGAAGACGAAAGCAACCCCAGCTGCGCCCGGTACTTCGTAACGGTTCGCCGGGCTATTCGAATTCCCTGGTTCTGCAGAAGCCGCATCAACTCCTGATCGCTTAGAGGCTTTTTTTCCCCTTCCGACCGGATAATCTCCCTGATCTTTTCTTTTACCGACTTGGAAGCAATATCCTCTTCTCCGCCGCCGCGGTTGAGTCCGGAGTTAAAGAAGTATTTCAGTTCAAACGTGCCGTGCGGGGTATGGACGTACTTTCCGCTGGTCACTCTCGATACGGTCGATTCGTGCATTTCGATGTCTTCGGCCACATCCTTTAAAGTGAGCGGTCGCAGGAACTTGACCCCCTTCTCGAAAAACCCGTTTTGGAGCTTGATGATGCTTTCCACGACCTTGTAAATGGTCCGTTTGCGCTGCTCGATGCTTTTTATGAACCAGAGGGCGGAATTTACCTTCTGTTTCAAAAACTCCCGCTCCTCTCTCGGCATACCCTGCCCTCCGTCAGTCAGCAAATGCCGATAAAAGGATGAAAGTCTAAGACGCGGCTGCCCATCCTCGTTGAGCGAGATGATCCATTGATCGTCCATTTTGAATACATGCACATCCGGCGTGATGTACTGGATCTCGTCCTCGGAGTAGGCTCTCCCTGGCCTGGGCCAAAGGGTCACAAGTTTCTGGAACGCCTCTTTGACCGCCTCCTTCGAAAGCTTGAGCTTACGGGCTATCCCGGCAATGTCCCCCTTTGAAAACAGATCGAAATAATCCTTGATGATGCGCATGGGAAGCTCAAACTCTTCCCCTTTATCTTTTGCCTGGATCAGCAGACATTCCTGGAGATCGCGCGCGCCGACCCCCAAAGGGTCAAGCGTCTGCACCGCGACAAGCGCCTTGGACACTTCCTCTACCGGCATGCCAAGAGCTTCCGCCGCCTCCTCCACCGTCGTATTGAGATAACCGTTCTCGTCGATATTCCCGGCAAGATAAAGAGCGGCCTCCCGTTCGGATTCCGGCATGTCGAGCAGCCGTATCTGCACCTCAAGGTGTTCGGAAAGAGACAACCGGCGGGTAAGGGTGTTCTCGTAGTAGGGGGCGCCGTCCTCATCTTCCGGATCACGATTAATCCGCTCCCCGTGCCCGCCTTCGCCGAAGTAATACTCCCAGTCTATTCTGTCGATAAGCCCGCTTTCTTGGGAAGCGGGCATCTCTTCGGGAGTAGCGGGAGCTTCCGGCTCACTGGTTTCCGGGGTTGACAGCTCCCCTTCCGGCGCCTCGTCGGAGGCATCCTCGAGCGCGGGATTCACTTCCATCTCCTCGCGGACCGCCTGCTCCAGCTCGAGGCGAGACAGTTGCAGCAGCTTGATCGCCTGCTGCAGTTGGGGGGTCATTACCAGCTGCTGGGCGAGCTTTGGGGATTGTCTGAGTTCCAGGACCATCAGATTCCCTCACTCTCCTAAAGAGAGAAGCTTTCCCCCAAGTAGATCTCGCGAACTTCTTCGGAAGCCGCGATTTCCAAAGGAGTTCCGGACAGAAATATCTTCCCCTCGGAAATTATGTACGCGCGGTCGCATACCTTGAGGGTATCTCGCACATTATGGTCAGTTATTATAACGCCTATTCCGCGTTCTTTTAAACCGAGGATGACCTGTTGAAGATCGGCCACGGAGATCGGGTCGATCCCGGCAAACGGCTCATCCAAAAGGAGAAAATCGGGCGACAACACAAGCGCCCTGGCAATCTCCACCCGCCGCCGCTCCCCTCCGGAAAGAGCATATCCCATAGTGTCGGCAATGTGAGAGATCCGCATGTCCCGCAAAAGCGTCTCCAGCCGCTCCTGCCGTTCTCCTTTCGACAGATCCTGCTCCTCCAGAAACACAAGAATATTGTCCCGAACGGAGAGCTTGCGGAAAACGGAAGGCTCCTGCGGCAGGTACCCAAGCCCCATCCTTGCCCGTCTGTGCATCGGCAGGCTGGTCACACGGCGTCCATTCAGGAAAACTTCTCCCGAATCCGGACGGACCAGCCCTACCATCATGTAGAAGATCGTAGTCTTTCCCGCGCCGTTTGGGCCCAACAGCCCGACAACTTCTCCCGATCCGGCATCAAGAGAAGCGCCTTTCACAACCTCCGCGCGGCGATATTTTTTAAACAGATCCGAAACCGAAAGTAATTTTGCCGCCCGGCTATCATGCTGGCCGCAAGAAGTCTGTTCTTCTGTCACGGTTTTGTCGCTTCACGAATATTTTTCGGGTTGATCACGGCGTTGACCCGGCCGCCCTCTTCGGAGCCTTTTACCTCCGCCCGGTTCTCGTTCATATAGACGATGATTGTCTCTCCCTGAACCGTATTGCCTTTCTGCTGCATGGTTGCCCCGCCGGAAAATACAACGCGCTGCTCCAGATTGAACAGCGTCGCCTTTTTCGCAATGACTTCCTTGTCTTCCTGCAGAAACCGAACCTCCCCTTCCGCCTCTACCCGTTCGATCATTTCTGTCGTCCGGGAGTATTCCGCGCGCAGAAGATCGGCGTACATGGTGACGTCTCCCTGTACGGCAACCACGTTCCCTTTGAATGTTACGGTGCCGCCGCTCTCGGCCTGGAGATGGTCCGCTGTCACTTCGATCGGCCGGATGCCCGCGTTCTGAGTCAGAGCCGCCGCGAACGATGCCGACGGAAACCACATCAGCATCGCGATCGCCAAATGGAGCCAGGTTGACTTCATCCCATTTTTACCGGCAGCGACGACGGAAGTATCTGGCTGACCGGAGAAACCAGGAAGATCTTTCCGGCAGCCCAGTCCCAGCGAAGATTATCGCCGACAACAACCAGCCCCGGCCCGTTAAGGGAAGTCTTTCCGGCAGCGCTGAGAATCTGGCCCTCGAGATCAAACACAGCCGGCGACATATCCACTTTCCAGCCATTCGCGCTATCGGCCTGCCCGCCGTCGGGCAGTTCGATCCGTTTCCTGTCAAAATCCCAAAACGCCCTGGTAGCGCGTAAATCGGATTCGCCTATCTTCCGGAAACCTCCTTCCGCCTCTATGGAAATCGTCACCTCGGTCCCCCAAATGGTCCTTTCCGCATAGCTATATACCGCTTCCGAAGCGACAAGCCGATTACAAGCGCCATCATCACGGAATTCCCGCAGATCCACCGGCACAAGCCGTATTTCGAGAGCCGATACGCCTTTCCGTTCCGCGAGCTGTGACGCGGAAACAGGCATCACCTTCTCTGGCGACGTCGTGAAGAACGCAAGCCCGACAACGATGGCGGCGGAAATCACCCATGGCAGAAGTCGTAGCGTCATTACAAGACCTTTTCCTCGAAATATTTCTTTGATACGGGCCTCCACGATCCGTTTGCCTTGAGTATGAACTCTATGATCTCACGGACCGCCCCCATGCCTCCGGGGCGGGAAGATATGAAGTCAACCGTATCGAGAACATACTGCTCCGCATCGCATGGCGCCGCGGAAAACCCCGCCGCCCTGAGTACCGGCAAATCAACAATGTCGTCTCCGACGTAGGCAGCCTCTTCCGGAGAAACGCCCTGTTCCTTCAAAATCTCGGTCCAAACGGCCAGCTTGTCTTTCGCTCCCTGGCGGACAATATGTATTCCCAGCTCCCGCGCGCGTATTTCCACCACATCGGAAGTCCGGCCGGTGAGTATCCCCACCCGGATACCGGCCCGGTCCAGCATCTTCATTCCGTGACCGTCCCTCACATGGAACCGCTTTGTCTCAACACCGTCAGAGGAGAGGATGATCCCTCCGTCCGTAAGAACGCCGTCGACATCCGTAAGAAACAGCCTGATTCGCGCAGCCTTGTCGTCCGCTCCGGAGCGTATCATCGGCGCGTTCACGTTCACCCCACACCCGCCTTCAACAGGTCGTGAATATGCACGATCCCGACCGGCTTCGTGGAAGAAGCCGATTCAAAGACGAACAGGCTGGTGATGGTGTATTCTTCCATTTTACGCAAGGCAGCCGCGGCAAGCTCTGTCGCGCGTATCCGCTTGGGCGAACGGCTCATCACCTCTCCTACATTTGCCTTGTACAGATCCACCCCCGCCTGGGTCATCCTGCGGATGTCGCCGTCGGTGATAACGCCCACGAGATTCCCCCCGTCGTCAACCACCCCGGTCACTCCGAGACGCTTGGCGCTGATGACAAGTAGCGCATCCGTTAACGGAATTTCCGACGAAACGATCGGGATCTCGTCTCCGGTGTGCATAAGATCCGCCACGGTCTGCAACCGGCGTCCGAGCGCCCCGCCAGGGTGCAGATCCGCGAAGTCCTCCTCGGAAAACCCCTTCTCCTCGAAAAGAACCACGGCAAGAGCGTCTCCCATGGCAAGCGTAGCCGTTGTGGAAGCCGTAGGCGCAAGCCCAAGGGAACACGCTTCTTTCGGAACCCCGACATCAAGCACCGCGTCGGCGTACTTCGCCAGCGTGGATTCGGATCTTCCCGTAAGCGCAATAACCGGAAGCCCCACCCGCTTAAAGACCGGCAGGAGCCGGACAATCTCTTCTGTCTCCCCTGAATTGGAGATCGCGATCACCACATCTCCCCGCCGGACCATCCCCAGATCGCCGTGGATTCCGTCGGCCGGATGGAGGAAAAAGGCGGGAGTTCCTGTCGAAGCCATGGTTGACGCGATTTTTCGCCCGATCAGCCCCGACTTCCCCATGCCGGAGACGACAACCTTTCCCTTGGCGGCCAGGATCAGGTCAATCGCCTTTCCAAACCCTTCGTCAATCTTCTCCCGCACCCCCTCGATGGCTGAAGCTTCGACTGCCAAAACCCGCCGGGCGCGTTTTTTTCGGTCATTCTCCACGTCAGCACTCCTCTCCAGCCGCGGTCTTAAGAGACATAAGGGTCTTGAGAAGCGGTTCCACTTCCGCAAAAGGAAGGCTGTTCGGGCCGTCCGAAAGCGCCCGCGTCGGATCGGGATGGATTTCAAGGAAAACGCCGTCCACCCCCGCGGCTACCGCGGCGCGAGCGAGATGCCCGACGTATTTCCGCTCTCCGGACGATGTGGTTCCCGCGCCTCCCGGAAGCTGAACGCTATGCGTCGCGTCGAATATGACGGGGCACAGCGACTCACGGATAAAAGCCATCCCCCGGTAGTCCACCACGAGGTTGTTGTACCCAAAGGTCGTGCCGCGTTCCGTCACCAAAACGGAAAGATTTCCCGCCGATGTCACCTTTCCTACCGCGCTTTGCATGTCCCAAGGCGCCATGAACTGGCCTTTCTTGATATTCACAGGCAAACCGGTATCCGCGGCGGCCAGCAGCAGATCGGTCTGGCGACAAAGAAACGCGGGAATCTGGATAATGTCGACTACTTTGGCGATTTCCGCCGCCTGTCGTGGCTCATGTATGTCGGTGGTAACCGGAAAGCCGTATCGCTCTTTAACCTTCGCCAGAATCCGTAGCCCTTCCGTAATACCCGGCCCGCGACAGGAGCTCACGGAGGAGCGATTCGCCTTGTCGAACGACCCTTTGAAAACCGTGTAAATCCCAAGCCTGTCCGCAACCTCTTTCAGAAAACCCGCCACGGACAAAGCAAGATCTTCAGACTCCAGAACACATGGACCGGCGATAAACAGAAGCGGGCACCCTGAGCCAACCTCGTAACGACCGGCGACAGAAACCTTGTCGATAAAAGTTTCGGCCACGGTTATCGTCCGCCGTTCCGGGAAGCGCAAGCATACGCCGCACCGATGAAATCGCGGAACAACGGGTGCGGAGTCAACGGGCGCGACTGAAACTCAGGGTTAAACTGGCAGCCAAGGAACCACGGATGGTCCGGCACCTCGACAATATCAACAAGCCGGTCATCCATCGACACGCCGGTAATCGCCATCCCTTTCGAAATGAACAACTCCCGGTATTCATTATTGAACTCGTACCGGTGCCGGTGCCGTTCCGAAATCTGGGGCACGCCGTAGGCTTTCATCGCCAGCGACTTGTCCGACAGTTTGCAAGGATACGCGCCAAGCCGCATCGCCGCGCCCCTGTCTTCCGCGGCGCACCGCTCGGCCACCAGGTCGATGACGGGATATTTGCTCTCGCTGTCCAGCTCCCGGCTGGTGGCCGTTTCCAGCCCGCAGACATTCCGCGCAAACTCGACAACCGCCATCTGCATTCCCAGGCAGATCCCGAAAAACGGAATCTCGTTTTCACGGGCGTATCGGGCGGCGGCGATCTTCCCTTCGACCCCTCGCGCGCCGAATCCGCCGGGGATCAGGATGCCGACGACTCCTTTCAGAAGCGCCTCGGCTCCTTGCCGCTCCACTTCTTCGGAATCCACATGCCGGTAGTTGATCCGCACCTGATGCGCAATCCCGCCGTGAGTCAGCGCCTCGTAAAGGCTTTTATACGGTTCCTTCATATTGACATGCTTACCGACGATAGCGATGGTTACTTCGCCTATCGGGCTTTTCCATCGGTCGATTATGCGCTTCCAGTCATCAAGGCGCGGCTCGCTTGCCCAGATATTGAGCAGATCCATGATCTTGTCGTCGAGCCCTTCTTGACGATAGACCAACGGCACTTCGTATATGAGATCCACATCACTTGCCGTGATGACGGCGTCTTCGGTCACGTTGCAAAACAGGGCGATTTTTGCCTTGATATCCTTGGGAATCGGCCGCTCGGACCGGCAAAGAAGTATGTCGGGCTGAATGCCTATAGAGCGAAGCTCTTTCACGCTGTGCTGCGTGGGCTTGGTCTTGAGCTCTCCGGCCGTTTTTATGTAAGGCATCAGCGTCAGGTGGATGTAGAGGACATTTTCTTTTCCGCGATCGCCCCTTACCTGCCGGATCGCCTCAAGGAACGGAAGCCCCTCAATGTCGCCGACCGTCCCTCCAACCTCGACAATCGCCAGGTCATAGTCTTTGGCCGCCGCGTAGATCGCCCGCTTGATCTCGTCGGTGATGTGTGGAATTACCTGAACCGTTCCGCCGGAGTAGTCGCCGCGCCGCTCTTTAGTGATGACGGAGTGGTAGATCTTCCCGCTGGTATAGGTGTTACGCTTTCCCATGCGGGAGGAGACGAAACGCTCGTAATGCCCCAGATCAAGATCCGTTTCGGCGCCGTCGTCGGTGACAAACACCTCGCCGTGCTGCAACGGGTCCATCGTTCCCGGGTCCACGTTGATATACGGGTCAAGTTTCAGCATCGTGATCTTGAGTCCCCGCGACTCCAGTATGGCGCCGATCGAGGCGGACGCCAGCCCTTTCCCCAGAGACGAGACCACGCCGCCGGTCACAAATATGTATTTGGTTTTCATCGGGTTTTCGGAACGCATAACTTCTCCTTCACAGCTTTCAGATCTTCGGGAGTATCCACTCCGACCGAATCATGCGCCACATCAACCACCCTGATGCGGTATCCCGCCTGCAGTACGCGCAGCTGCTCCAGCCGTTCCGCCTTCTCGAGCGGCGAAGAGGAAAGCCTGGCGACGCGAAACAGAAAATCGCGGCGGTATCCGTATATTCCCAGGTGTTTCCGGTATGGGCCCGCTTCTTCATCACGGTAGTGAGGGATCGGCGCGCGCGAAAAATACAGCGCGTCGCCTTTATCGTCGGTAACCACCTTCACAACGGAAGGACGCATGAACTCCGCAGGATCGTCCCCCGGCAGAGCCGCCGTCGACATTAAAACATCCGGGTCGGACAAAAGAGGCGCGGCCACAGCGTCGATCACCGATGGGTCCATCAGCGGCTCGTCGCCCTGAAGGTTGATCAGGATCTCCTCATCCATACCGCGCGCCGCCTCGGCCACCCGGTCGGTGCCCGAAACGCAATCGGGGGAGGTCATGACGGCAATCCCGCCAAACCCGCGAACCGCGGAAGCAATCCTTTCGTCATCCGTCGCCACGACGACCTTCGCGGGGATTTTCGCCTTCATTGCCTTGTCCCACACATGCCATATCATCGGCTTGCCGTCGATCTCGGCCAGAGGCTTTCCCGGAAGCCGGGCCGCGCCGTAGCGGGAGGGTATAACCACGGCTACGCGGGATACGGCGGCTTTCATGGGAACAGGGGCATCCCTTTAAGCCCCTCATCCTCTTTAAAACCGCACATCAGATTAAAACACTGCACCGCCGCGCCAGAGGCGCCCTTGACCAGATTGTCGATAGCGGAGCAGACGATAACTCTCCGCGTCTTTTCGTCAACCTGCCACGCAATATCGCAAAAGTTGCTTCCCCGCACATCCTTGGTGGAAGGAAGAAGTCCCGGCGGCAGCATGCGAACGAAAGTTTCTCCTTCGTAAGCTTTCCTGAACGCCGCCTCGACATCCTTGGCCGTCCGCTTCGGATTGAGCAGGGAATAGCTCGTAGCGAGAATTCCGCGATTCATCGGCACCAGATGCGGAACAAACGTGATCGCCGTTTTTTTCCCGGCAGCCAGCGACAATTCCTGGTCTATCTCCGGGGTATGGCGATGCGTCGGAAGCCCATATGGCCGGATACCTTCGTCTGTCTCCGGAAAATGAAAGCCAAGCTTTGGCCCCCGCCCCCCGCCCGATACTCCTGTTTTACAGTCGGCCACTATGCCCTTCGCGTCAATCACGCCGGCCGCAAGCAACGGGCGCAGTCCCAGGATAACCGAGGTAGGAAAGCATCCGGGCACGGCAACAAGCCGCGTCTTGCGGATTTTCTCCCGGTAAACCTCCGCAAGCCCATACACCGCTTTGGAAGCCAGCGCGGGCGCTCCGTGAGTAACTCCATAAACCGACTCATACAGCGGTATGTTGCGAAATCTAAAATCGGCCGAAAGATCAACGACAACTTTGCCCTGCCCCAAAAGTCTGGCGGCAACAGACGAAGAAAGCGTGTGCGGCAATGCCAGAAAGGCTACGTCGAACTTCGCCCCCAGCAACTCTTCCATTTTGCCGAAAGATACGCCGTCGAGCCGCCCCTTGAACGGCGGGAACGCCTGGGCAAGCGGCTGGCCGGAATACTGCTCGGAAGTAAGGACTGAGAACTTCACTCCCGGATGGGACAAAAGCAGGCGTATCAGCTCAAAACCGGTGTATCCGGTTGCCCCGAAAATCGCTGCGCTTTTCATCTTGTTCGACATTTTCTCCAATTCCTCATTGTATATAAAAACAAAAAGAGGAAGGCAGGTTTCCCGGCCTTCCTCTTTTGGCTATTGTCCTTTGAAAAAGGCTTTCAAGCCCTCTTCGTGGTTTAACGTTTGGAGAACTGGAACCGTTTCCGGGCTCCCGGCTGGCCGTATTTTTTGCGCTCTTTGATCCGCGCGTCGCGAGACAGGAATCCCGCGCGTTTCAGCGGCGTGCGAAGTTCGGGGTCTTCTATCTGCAACGCCTTGGCAATGCCGCATTTCACCGACTCGGCCTGGGACATCGGCCCGCCCCCTGCGATGTTCACATCGACATCAACGGCAGTCCGTTTCCCCGTGAGAACGAGCGGCTGTGTGACTACCGAGCGGAGAGCGAGGACCGGAAAGTATTCCTCGAATTCGCGTCCGTTGATCAGGATGTGCCCGGTGCCGGCTTTTACATAGACGCGGGCGATTGCGGTTTTGCGTTTCCCCGTTGCGTATACCTTCGACTGGGCCATGACTTGGCGGTTCCTCCTATTCGTTGACGGCCAGAGCCTTCGGGCACTGCGCCTTGTGCGGATGATCGGGGCCGGCGTAAACCTTGAGCTTGGTGAAGAGCCGATCCCCCAGGCGCGTCTTTGGCAGCATTCCACGGACCGCCCATTCAATGATTCGCTCGGGGTGTTTCCCGGCCAGCTCGATCTCGGGAGTGGTGGACTTAAGCCCCCCCATGTATCCGCTGTGACGGTAATAAACCTTATCGGTCATCTTTTTCCCGGTAAGCTTCACCTTGTCAGCGTTTACCACGATGACGAAATCGCCGGTATCGGCGTTGGGGGTAAATGTCGCCTTGTTCTTGCCCCTGAGCACATCGGCAATCCTGGTCGCGGCCCGTCCAAGGGTCTGCCCCTCGACATCAACGACGTACCACTTGCGGTCGGACTCTTCCTTGGAGAACATCTTGGTAGTCTTCATTGCAGAAACCTTCCCCATCGAAATCAAAACATCATATTTAACAGCAACACATATGCCGCGTCAAGGAAAATCAAGCTGGCCACCCACCCGGCCGCTTTCCGCATTCCTTAAAAAAATCAGTAGTTCACTTTCCACAGAAACAACCCGCAAGCCGGCGCTGTAACCCCGGCCTCGGACCGGCTGCGCTTTTCAAGTATCCGGGCTATCGCTTCCGGCCGGCATCTTCCTCTGCCCGCATCGATCACCGTCCCCACAATACTGCGCACCATGTGCCGCAGAAAACCGCTCCCGGTTACATCTATCGAACACAGGCCGGGCTCGCGCAAACCCGGCAGCCCAGACGCGTCGTAGAGCGTCACGCCCGCATGAAAGATAGTGCGAACCGGCGTTTGGGCGGCGCATCCCTGCCCCTGAAAAGACGTGAAATCATGCTCCCCTACCAGAAAAAGAAGCGCCTCCCGCACCGCTCCCAAATCGATCGGCGATTCAATATGCCAGGCATAACGCGACAGGAACGGGAACGCTATGCCGGACAGGAGCAGGAAATACCGGTACTCCTTTTCCCGCGCATGCCGCCGCGCGTCAAATTCCGGGGGCACTTCCTGAGCGGACAGTATCCGGATATCCTCCGGCAAGAAAGCGTTGCCGCCGCGAACAACCGCCTCCAGATCCCTTTTCCCCGAATCGGCAAAATCCACGACCTGCTCACGGGCGTGGACTCCTGCATCCGTGCGGCCCGCCGCGCGCAACCGGATTGGCTCATGCAGGATACGGCCAAGCGCCTGCTCCATCACCGACTGGATAGTCGGTCCGTTTGGCTGCGTCTGCCACCCGGCGTACGCTGTCCCGTCATACGCGACGGTCAGCTTCACGCGCCTCATAAGGCCACGCCCCGCGCGCGAAACTTTGCCGGGTTACGCCAGACCGTATTCATCAAAACGCTTCATGCCTTGGCGCAGCGCCCTTGCCGCGCATGGCGAACCGCGCTCCATTTGATTGCGACCTGGTATTACAGGTAATTCCGCGCCAGCGCCTCGGCGATCTGAACGGCGTTTAGCGCGGCGCCTTTGCGAAGCTGGTCGCCGCAAACCCACAGATTCAGGCAATTTTCGGCGCTTTCATCCTCGCGAATCCGGCCGACGTAACAATCGTCTTTCCCCGCGCAAAAAAGCGGCATGGGATAGCTGTTTCCCGCCGGATCATCCATCACCTGGCATCCCGGAAACTTCGAAATCAGCTCTTTGGCCTTTGCCACGGTGATCTTTTTATCAAACTGGGCGTTTACCGAGATGGAATGGGCGGTCAGCACCGGAACACGCACACATGTGCAGGAGACACGCAGATCCGGTATCCCCATGATTTTTCTGCCCTCGTTGGCCATCTTCATTTCTTCCTTGGTATAACCGTTGTCCAAAAAGGAGTCGATATGGGGAATTACGTTGAAGGCGATCTGGTGCTTGAACACCTCCACCGCCATTGCCTGCCCGTTTGCGTGCGCTTTCGTCTGAGCGATCAACTCGGCCATCGCCTTCGCCCCCGCGCCGGAGGTCGCCTGGTAGGAGGACGCCACAACCCGCTTGAGCGTTCCGTAGTCGTGCAGCGGCTTAAGCGGCATGATCGTAATGATAGTCGTGCAGTTGGGATTCGCGACGATTCCACGCTGTTTGTACCGGGCAATCGCTTCCGGATTGATCTCCGGCACCACCAGAGGAACATCAGGCTCCATCCGGAAGGCGGAAGAGTTATCGACCACAACAGCGCCGGCCTCACACGCGGGATCTGCGAACTGTTTGCTAAGAGAACCGCCCGCGGAGAAAAGAGCGATGTCGATCCCTTTGAACGCGTCTTTGGACAAAAGCTCCACGGGAAACTCCTCTCCCGCAAACTTCAAGCGCTTGCCCACGGAGCGCTCCGACGCCAGCAGCCGGATATTATTTATCGGAAACTTTCGCTCTTCAAGAATCCTTAAAAAGACATCACCCACCGCGCCGGTCGCTCCGGCCACCGCCACATTGAACCTCTTGCCGCTCATTGCCCTACTCCTTCCCGGAAATTTGCCGCATGGCTTCACGCACCAGATCGCCCATCCCGGACGTTCCCACTTTACTTCCATGCCCTTCGCGATATATATCCGCCGTCCGGTATCCTTCGGCAAGAACGCGCTCCACAGCGCCTTCGATCCAGGCTGCCTCCCGGGGCATGTCAAATGAGTGCCTCAACATCATCCCGATGGACAGTATCATTGCCAGCGGGTTGGCGATCCCCTTGCCTTCTATATCCGGCGCGGAGCCGTGGATCGGCTCGTACAGCGCAACCTTCCCTCCAAGCGAAGCCGACGGCAGCATGCCGATGGACCCGGTGATCATGGACGCCTCGTCGGTCAGGATGTCGCCGAAAAGGTTTGACGTCACCATCACGTCGAACTGGCGGGGATTGCGTATAAGCTGCATCGCGCAGTTATCCACCAGGATGTGGGATAGCGGCACATCGGGAAACTCTTTCTCTCCGACTTCGGCAACCACCTTCCTCCAAAGCACCGACGACTCGAGGACGTTTGATTTATCAACGGAAGCAAGCTTTCCGTTTTTTCTTTCGCGCGCAAACTTGAAAGCCATCCGGGCGACCCGCTCGATCTCCGGCCGGGAATAAACCTCGGTATTTATCCCGGTTTCCACGCCGTCGATCATCCGGATTCCGCGCGGCTCTCCAAAATAAAGCCCGCCGGCAAGTTCGCGTATAACGAGGATATCTATCCCCTCGATTATTTCCCTTCGCAGCGGAGAAGCGTCGAGCAGCGGCTCGAAAACTTTGGCGGGACGCAAATTCGCAAACATATCCAGCTCACGCCGCAATCCCAAAAGCCCCCGCTCGGGGCGCAGATCAAACGAAAGCGTATCCCATTTCGGGCCGCCGACCGCTCCAAGCAAAATGGCGTCAGACGACCGGGCAAGCGAAAGACCTTGCTCCGTCAACGGCGTCTTGTGCGCGTCGTAGCAGGCTCCGCCAAGCAATTCCTCTTCGGTCTCGAAAAAACGTTTTCCGGATATCTCCTCGACCGTCGTAAGAACGCAAAGCGCCTCCCGCATGACCTCCTTGCCTATCCCGTCGCCGGGGAAAACGCATATCTTTCTGACGGACATCACTTCTCCTTTCGGCGCCGCGCCATGTAATTAAGGAGACCGCCGGAGGCCACAAGCTCCTGCATAAACGGAGGAATCGGGGTGAAGCCGTACTCTTTCCCTCTGGTCTCGTTCCGAAGCAGTCCGCGGTCCATATCAACGGAGAGAACGTCGCCCGCCTCGATATCATCAACCGCTTCCGGAGCCTCGAATATCGGAAGCCCCATGTTGAATGAATTCCGGTAAAAGATACGCGCAAAGGATCGGGCTATGACCGCCGATACCCCCACGGCGCGGATTGAAACCGGAGCATGCTCTCTGGAGGAGCCGCACCCGAAATTTTTCCCCGCCACTATGAAATCGCCCTTGCCCGCTTTCAACGCGAATGAGGCGTCGATATCCTCCATACAGTGCTTCGCAAGCTCCGCCGGGTCGGAAGTATTCAGGTACCGCGCGGGGATGATTGCGTCAGTATCGACATCGTCCCCGTATTTCCAGGCTTTTCCGCGCAGCTCCGCCACCTTCAAACCTCCCTCTTTTCAAGCTCGTCGGGACCGGCTATCCGTCCCATGACCGCGGACGCCGCCGCCACCGCCGGATTTGAGAGGTAAACCTCGCTCTCAGGGTGTCCCATCCGTCCGACGAAATTGCGGTTTGTCGTCGCGATCGCCCGCTCGCCCTTCGCCAGAATCCCCATATGGCCGCCAAGACAAGGACCGCATGTGGGGGTGGACACCGCCGCGCCCGCCTCCACGAAAACTTCCATCAACCCTTCGCGAACCGCCTGCATCCAGATGTTCTGGGTCGCCGGGAATACCAGCATTCGCACGCCGTCATGCACCTTCCGTCCGCGCAGTATGTCCGCGGCGCTGCGCAGATCCTCGATCCGCCCGTTGGTGCACGACCCCACCACAACCTGGTCGATCGGCACGTTCTCCACCTGAGACACGGGCACGATATTTTCCGGCAAGTGAGGGAATGCCACGACCGGCTCAATGGAGGACAGATCCACATGGATTTCGTCCGAGTACTTCGCGTCGGGATCGGCCTGCATCGCCTCGTAAAGACGCTTGGCGTGCGCGTCCGCGTAGGCGCGCGTTACTTCGTCGAACGGGAAAATGCCGTTTTTCCCTCCGGCTTCAATAGCCATGTTCGTCATGGTGAATCGCCAGGCCATCGACAGGCTTGCGATTCCGTCGCCCGCGTATTCCATCGACCGGTATAACGCGCCGTCAACACCGATTTTCCCGATTATGTGAAGGATGATATCTTTCCCCTCGACCCATTTACCCGGACGGCCCGCAAGAACGATCCGGATCGATTCTGGAACCTTGAGCCAGACCTCGCCGGACATCATGGCGGCCGCCAGGTCGGTGCTGCCAACGCCGCTGGAAAAAGCGCAGAGGGCGCCATAAGTGCAGGTGTGGCTGTCCGCGCCGATCACGAGATCGCCGGGACCGACCAGCCCCTCATCCGGCAAAAGGACATGCTCTATTCCCATCCGGCCAACGTCAAAGAAATGAACAATGCCATGTTCCCTGGCAAACTCCCGCATGATCTTGACCTGTTCCGCGCTGTTAATGTCCTTGTTCGGCGTAAAATGGTCGGCGACCAGGGCAATACGGTCTTTCCGGAACACTTCTTTGGCGCCCGCCTCGCGAAAAGCCTTGATGGCAAGCGGACTGGTCACGTCGTTCCCCAGAACAAGATCCGCCTTCGCCATGATCAGTTCACCGGGAGAAACAGCCGGCCGACCGCAATGCCGCGCGAGGATCTTTTCGCTAAGCGTCATTCCCATCTATTTCTATCTCCTCTTCCGCCTTTTTCCCCCGGGACCAAAACACCCTGTACAGTTCGCCAATTGGGCCGGAGATGATGTACCCGGAAATAATCAGGAAAATCATCACCTGCGGCTCCATCAACAAAAGCAGACCAAGAAAAACAAAGACCACCAGCGTATTGAACGGACGCCTCCGGAACGGTCCGAGATCCTTGAACGAATTGAATTTGATCGTGCTGACCATGAGAAAAGCGAGCACGTAAATAGTCAGCAAAACCGTGATGTGTTTAAAACTTCCCGAACCGCGAATGTAGCAAAACAGTATCACTATCGACGCGACGCAAATCGCCGCCGCCGGTATCGGAAGGCCGTTGAACTTTCCCTTTTCAACCGTGTTGACCTGCACGTTGAAACGGGCCAGCCGCAGCGCTCCGCAGATGCAGAACAGAAACGAGGCCATCCATCCCCACCGCCCGAAGCCGGAAAGCGCCCATCCGTAAACAAGAAACGCCGGAGCGGCCCCGAAGGCGATCACGTCGGCAAGAGAATCGTACTCGACCCCGAACCGGGTCGTCGTTCCCGTCGCCCTGGCAACCCGCCCGTCGAGTCCGTCGAAGATCGCGGCCCCGATTATCGCCATCGCCGCCTTTTCGAACGAGCCGGTATAAGTGGAGACAAGGGAATAAAACCCCATGAAGAGACATCCGGAAGTCAGCAGGTTCGGAAGAATGTAAACCCCGCGCCGGATGCTGTCGCTTGTATGCTCCGAATCTTTATTCATCGAAATGCCCCGATAATCGTCTCTCCCGCCCGAACACGGTCCGATACCGACACATTGATCCGGGTATTTTGCGGCATATACACATCCACGCGGGAGCCAAACCGGATCATGCCCACGCGCCGTCCCCGCGTCACCACATCACCCTCCTTTACGTCGGACACGATCCGCCGCGCCAGCACTCCGGCTATCTGCACGTAAGTCACATGGCGCCCTTCCGGCGTCACAATCTCCACGCCGTTTTGCTCGTTCAAAAGCGACGCCTTGTCCACCATGGCGGCATGAAATTTCCCTTTGTTGTACTTGATCAGCGACACCCGGCCGGAGACCGGCGCGCGGTTTACGTGAACATCTAACGGAGACATGAAGATACTCACCCTTTTCCCTGGCTTGTCCAAATACCTTCCGGGCGGCTCGTCTCCTATATGGACCACTTTTCCGTCCGCGGGAGACACTATGAACCCTTCCCCTTCGGGAGACGTACGGTCCGGATTGCGGAAAAACCACACCGAAAACAGGGCAAGCAGCACACCGATCGAGGCAAGCGGCAGCCAGATGAAACCCGCGACGACGCCAAACACCGCTCCCCCGATAATAAAAGGCCAGCCTTCCGGCGCAAACATTTGCCGGCACTCCTTCAACTTTTAGTTTTTCGTCTTGTCGACCAGCCGTCCCTTCGACAGCCAGGGCATAAGAGCGCGAAGCCGCTGCCCAACCTCCTCGATCGGATGATTCTCGCCGCGCCGCTGGAGCGCGTTGAACACAGGCCGGTTCGCGCTGTTTTCAAGCATCCATTCTTTTGCAAAAGAACCGCTTTGAATCTCTTCGAGAACCCGCTTCATTTCCCGCCGCGTCTCTTCGTTCACAATGCGGGGGCCACGGGTAAGATCTCCGTATTGAGCGGTGTTGCTGATGGAATACCGCATGTTCGAGATTCCGCCCTCGTACATCAAATCGACGATAAGCTTGAGTTCGTGGAGGCATTCGAAATACGCCATCTCCGGCGCGTACCCCGCTTCGACCAGCGTCTCGTACCCGGCCGCAACCAGAGCCGTCACTCCGCCGCACAGGACAACCTGCTCGCCGAACAGGTCGGTCTCGGTCTCTTCCCTGAAACTTGTCTGGATCACGCCCGCGCGGGCGGAGCCGATCCCCGCGGCGTAGGCCAACGCCACATCCTTCGTGTTACCCGCCGGGTCCTGGTGTACGGCGATCAGCGCCGGTACGCCCTCCCCTTTGAGGTACTGGGCGCGGACAAGGTGGCCGGGGCCTTTCGGGGCGACCATAAACACGTTAACGTCCGGCGCGGGAACGACCTGTCCAAAGTGAATATTGAAACCGTGAGCAAACATCAAATACGCGCCTTTGCGCATGTTCGGAGCCACCGAAGCGCGATATATCCCGCCCTGCGACTCATCCGGCAGCAGCATAACGACCACGTCGGCCTTTTTAACCGCCGTCGCGGCGTCGGAAACCTCAAACCCGGCCTCCGAAGCCTTCTTCGCGTTGGGCCCTTCGGGAATCTCGCCGACGATCACATTGAAACCGCTCTCCTTCAGGTTATTGGCATGGGCATGCCCCTGACTGCCGTATCCGAGGATTGCGATGGTCTTATCCTTTAGCAACTCCACCTTCGCGTCCTGCTCCCGGTACATTGTGACCATGTCTGTTTTTCCCTCCGTTTACTGGTTTCCGCTGCCGAGGCAAGTCGGACCCTACGTTCCCCTGACGATGGCTATCTTGCCTGTCCTTGCAATCTCTTTGATCCCAAACGGGCGCAGCAGTTGCAGAAAGGCGTTTATTTTTTTCTCCTCACCCGTTACTTCGATCGTGTAACTGCGCGGCGCCGCGTCCACGATCTTCGCCCGGAAGATGTCGGTCAGCCGCATCACCTCCGGCTTTGTGTCGTTATCGGCCTTTACCTTGACGAGCACCAGTTCCCGGTCAACGGTGTCGTACCCGGTGAGATCGCTCACCTTGAGTACCGGAATAAGCTTGTTGAGCTGCTTCAGGATCTGCTCAACAATTTGCTTGTTGCCCGCGGTTACAATCGTAATCCGGGAGATTCCCGGTTCTTCCGTTTCCGCCACGCAAAGCGATTCGATGTTGAACCCGCGCCCGGAAAACAGCCCCACGACACGGCTTAAAACCCCGAATTCGTTTTCAACCACGACAGAAATGGTGTGACGCATCGAAAGCGTTCTCCTTACAAATGGCTTTCGCTTGGATTACCTGTTTTTTTAAACCAGCAGCATCTTCGTCAACGGCGCGCCTACCGGCACCATCGGGTAAACCATCTCCTCCTGGTCCACCTCGACATCGATCACCACCGGGCCGCTCGCTGCGAAGGCTTTCTTCAATACCGCGGGAACCTCGCCGGGTTGCGTCGCGCGGAACCCTTTCGCTCCGTATGCCTCCGCAAGCATCACAAAATCGGGAATATTGGGCTGAATAGTCTCCGAGTGTTTCCCCTGGAAGAACAGTTCCTGCCACTGGCGCACCATGCCAAGCGCGCGATTGTTCAGGATCACCACCTTCACCGGCACCTGAAACTGCACCGCGGTGGCCAGTTCCTGGATGTTCATCTGGATGCTTCCGTCTCCGGCGATGTCTATGACAAGCTTTTCAGGCATCGCCACCTGCGCGCCAATCGCCGCCGGAAGCCCGTATCCCATCGTTCCCAACCCGCCGGAAGTAAGAAACGTGCGCGGTTTGTCGAAAGCGTGGAACTGGGCGGCCCACATCTGGTTCTGACCGACCTCCGTGGTGATGATCGCGTCCCCTTTGGTAATCTTGTAGATCTGCTCCACCACGTATTGCGGCTTGATCCGCCCGTTTGCGGACGGCTTGTAAGTAAGCGGATGCGTCTTTGCCCAGGCATTGATCTGCCTGCGCCATTCCGTCATCTTCTTCCTGTATGCCGCCGCTTCCTTCGCTTTCACCGCTTTTATCATTTTGCGCATTACATCTTTCAAATCGCCGACGATTGGAACATCAACACGCACATTCTTCTGGATAGAGGTCGGGTCGATATCCACATGTATGATCTTTGCGTGCGGGGCGAACTCGTCCACCTTTCCCGTCACCCGGTCGTCGAACCGCGCCCCCACCGCCAGAACCACATCCGCGTGGCTGACCGCCATATTGGCGGTATAGGTTCCGTGCATGCCAAGCATGCCAAGGTGCAACGGATCGCTTCCCGGAAATCCGCCCATCCCCATAAGCGTTGTGGTAACCGGGAGGGAAAGAAGGTGAACCAGTTCCAAAAGCTCCGCGGAAGCGTTGGACAGAATCACTCCGCCTCCCGCGTACACAACCGGTTTCGAAGACTCATTGATCAGCTTGAGGGCGCTTTCCACCTGCTTTGGATGCCCCTCATAGTTGGGGTTATATCCCCGCAGCGAGACCTCTTTCGGAAGGTTGTACGGCGCCGGGTTGATCAGGATGTCTTTTGGTATGTCCACCAGGACAGGCCCCGGCCTCCCCGTGGAGGCGATGTAGAACGCCTCTTTCATGATACGAGGCAGTTCCTTCCCGTCCTTCACCAGATAATTGTGCTTGGTGCACGGCCTGCTTATGCCGACGATATCGGCTTCCTGAAAAGCGTCGTTACCAATCAGGAGAGTCGGCACCTGCCCGGAGAATACAACCAGGGGAATCGAGTCCATATAAGCGGTGGCGACTCCGGTTACGGTGTTTGTCGCTCCCGGCCCCGAAGTTACAACGCATACGCCGGTCTTCCCCGACGCGCGGGCGTAACCGTCGGCCATATGTACGGCGCCCTGCTCATGGCGGCAGAGTACGTGGCGGATCTTGGCGTGTTGAAACAGCGCGTCGTAGATGTTCAGGACGGCGCCGCCAGGGTAACCGAAAACAACTTCGACGCCCAGATCCACGAGAGTCTTTACAAAAATGCCCGCCCCGCTCATCTGCATACAATCAACCTATGGAAAATCATCAGGAATTTAAAATTTGCGCGATTTTGTCTTTCCGGGCCAGCTTTAGTTTCTGAAGCCGCTTCCTCTCAATTTCCTCATCTGGAAGAAGGTATGTCTTTTTATCCAGCTCTTTCAATTTATCATCCAGAAAACGATGCTCCTCCACGAGAGCTTTGAATTCAGGATCACCAGCCATCAGTTCCGCCATTTTCCCCTCCGGATTAAGGGCCATCGAAACCTCCGAAAAAAGATTGATTAAAGGGTGGAGTATATCAGATGAGCGGAAGATACGCATCCGCCGGAGAGGCCTTGCGTTCTAACGACTCTCCAGGGGAACCGCCCCTCCCATCAAGACCGCCCTTGCATATGTTTGGAGTGTCGCAAACATGTTCGAGCAACTCGGTAATGCCTCCAGCCTGCCAGATCACGCGGTATCGCAGGAACACCAAAGTCCGATAGACATTCCAGGTTGGAGAAACCACCGCGCTCGTCGAGAACAGGCGAGGACCAAAGAATCCACACCCAACAAGCTTGCCTCAAAGATCAAGCAGACGATTCCTCCGCACCGCCCGCCTAACAGACCAGCGCATCGCTAACAAACTTCAATTAATGGGTATAAATATCAGCGCGGGAGGCGTTCATATCGGGACCATACTCACCGGCAACGGAATGGAGTTCCGCAGCATACCGGAAAAACATCCGCATAAACTACTCATCATGATGGCAGGGATACAACATCGCAAGACCAAGCTACCCTATGAGGACAGGTGCCGAGGAATAACCATGCCTGTACATTCATACAAAGCTATTATTTGATTCATCACCTCAAAGTCATCATAGCAACTACGAGCAACATACATTTAAAACTTAAATATGCTCCTTTAAATCTACCTGATTGTTTTATCGCTCAATACGTATCACACTAAAAATACTTACTTTAAATACTTTCCTCGCCAGACACCGTATCGTAAGGAACAATCACTTTTTTTATCCCTATCACGGAAAGCACACACATGAGTAATGCTACGAGAAATATTATTATATAGTAACCGCCCGCAAGATCCGTCGTCATTGTTACATCAATGCTTGGCGGTTTAAAAAACCTAATAAAAATCGCCCTGGCAAAAAACATCGTAGCGTTATTTACCATATGCATTAACATACAGTGCCATAGCGATTTTGTTTGCCAATATACCCACCCGACCATCAACGCAAAGCAAAACACCTCTAACACCTGCCGTGGAGTATGTAAACGTGTTACACTAAATAGCACAGCCGACCACATTATGGCTTTAAAAGGCGAATAGTGCGTTAACAGCCCTTTTAAAATTATACCGCGATGTAACCACTCTTCAAATATAGGATAACAAATAACTATTAACACAAAGCCAGACAGGTTATTTTTAGCGACAATTCGTTTCGTAATATCAGACATAATGTCAAACCTGATATCAAACATTGGAACAAGCTTCGTCATCCATGCCCACAATGGTGCTGTCACCCCGTAAACAGACATAACAAACAGCATAAAAAACAAGCATAGCAGCGGAGACTGACGTGGAGACGAAATCGGCACATAGTTGCTGTGTCTGCCTAAATGGCTGACAATCATCACAATCACAATGGCAGTCAGCAACGCGCCTAACGGACCACGGGATACCTCCGCTGTTATGCCGGTAATTCGCTTGATTAAGACGATAGTAGCAGAAAGAATTACAAAACCCACTAAGATGTAGACCAGCAATAGCCACGATTCTTTAAGATTTGGGCTATAAGCTAATAAACGGCTTTTTATTTCATAACTATCATCCATGCTCAATTTTACCCTGAAACCTCTTTCGATACTTTGTCGCCAAGCATTGAAGTGGAGCCCCCTCTAATTATACCGGACATTCCGCCAACAGATACTTACGCCAATATTCAATATTTATGTACTCCGGCTACTCTCCGACGGCTCCACCTTCAACGCGAAACTATTTTTATACGATACTCAACCCACCACGGCAAACGCTACAAAGCCGCCATGACGCTACCCCATTAAGCGGCACGGCAAATCATACACACAGCCGGCAAACATTCATCAGACATATATTAAAAAACTCTATTTTTTTAATTACTCTGCGTATCAGATGTTATATCGTAAGAAACAACAATCTTTTTTATCCCTATAATTGTAACCGCGCATACAAACAATGCTATGGCTATAGCTATGAAATAACTTCCTGTTAAATCCGCAAATGTAGTTTTGCCTGGAATATAAAACTTAACCAGGAATACAACCATATTGTTCGTCGCATGCATGAAAATACAGCACCATAGCGATCGGGTGCGCCAGTATATCCACCCGATTGCCAGCGCAGCGAAAAATGCCGACACCGCCTCATTTGGATCAATATGCATTATGCCAAACATTATGGATGACCACACAACGGCTTTTAAAGGCGAATAGCGCGTTAGCAAACCTTTTAAAATTACACCGCGAATCAAGCATTCTTCAAACAGTGGCGCAATGAAAACCCCACTCAGAAACGTAGGCAGGTCCGCTCGAAAACTCATATCACTTATATTTGGAATCCACATCGTAAGCAGTTCGGTAGCATTGCTAACCGACAACGTAAACGGCACAAGCAACAACCACAGTAGCGGCGACTGACGCGGGGGCGTAATCGGTATATAGTTGCTATTTCTACCCAAAATAACAACACCAGCCACAACAAAAAACACTGCCAAACAAGTAGAAAGAAACAATTCCCATTCAAGCACAGATGTCAAATCTATCCCACGATGAGAAACTAAATTATGATGAAAACGCTGTACCC
>WRHP01000013.1 GCA_009783195.1 Syntrophorhabdaceae bacterium
TGCCGACAGCAACGCCTCTTTCAGCGAAGCAGGATCTTCCGGCGGCACAAGGATAAAGATACCCGGATACTCCGTTACCAACCGACCCAGTTCCGTGTGCGCGTCAGCCGTCACGAGCGCGGCGCCACCAACCGCGAGTATGCCGGTAAGTTTCGAAGGCAGGAAAGCATCGGCGCCACCTTTTTTCTGGATCACCAGATGAACATCTGCCGTGGCCAAAAGCGACGGAACATCTTCGGGCGGTTGCAGCGGCTTGAAGACTACGTTGCGCAAACCAAGCTTTTTCGTTTTTTCCACAAGACCATCTCTTGCCGGGCCGTCTCCCACCATAAGGAACAACGCGCTTGGGTATTCTTCCCGCATCGCCGCCGCTGTCTCCAGGATCACCTCCAGCCCTTGTTTTAGCCCCATATTGCCGGCATACAGGACAATTCGCGCATCCGGCGCAAGGCCCCATTCCTCGCGGAAGTCGCGCCCCCGGATTCCCGGCTTGATTTGCTCCGTATCCACCCAGTTTGGAAACAATGCCGCGCGGGAATCGGCCAGCCCCAACTCCGAGAGCCGCGCGACCATTCGCCTGGATACGGATGAAACGATATCGAAGCGGCGCGTCAACCAGCCCTCGACCGCTACGATCCACTTTTTCAGAAAGCCACTCTTCAGGTAGCCAAGCCCGAAAAACGCTTCCACCTCGTAATCCTGCACATGAAGCCACGCCTCGGCCCCAGACAGGCGTGCCGCCGCCAAAGCTCCGGGCGCGCAAAACAATGTCGGCTCGACCGCAAACACAACATCCGGCCGCCAGAAGATCTGGGCCAGCGCTACGGGAAAGCTGGAGAGCGCAAAAGACAGGGGATGAAACAGGCGAGAAATCCCTTCCGGGCGTTTTGGAACCCATACGGGGCAACGGAATATCTCAACCCCGCGAATCGTTTCCTTGACGTACTTACATCCGTGGTATCCATCGCCAATCTTCCAGGCGGGATAATGCGGCGGCGCCGACATAACCCGCACGGCATGCCCCCGCGCGGCCAACCACTCGGCCATCTCGGACGTGTATTTGCCGATGCCGATCAACTCCGGAGCGTAGTTCATGCCGTAGATCAGGATGCGCACGCCGATTCTTGCCTGCGGAACAGAAAATCCGCCTGAATTGGTTTCCCGTCACGGCCAAAGACAGTGTTATATCTCGCTACAAACTGAAAATCCCGACCGCGCAGCCATTCGATTACCTCTTCCGCCAACACCTGGCCTTCATATAACTCGACATAAGAACATTCCACATATACATGGCCGAACAGTGTCAGTAACTCTTCGCATCCTCTCAGAGCCTCAAGCTCGTACCCTTGAACATCCAGTTTCAGCAATGCGTTGGGACAAAGATCCTCAGGCGACACAAACTCAATCAAGCGGCCTACTCGAACATTAAGCGTCGCCACTTCTCCGGTTCCGGGAAATATGGCAATCTGCATCGGCGTAATCGGCAACAGCGAAGAAGAATCGTTTTTTTTGGAGACATGCATGAGCGCGGTACCGGAAACCAGGCCAATGGCCGCTTCGAGCAACACCACTTTCTCGTCGCCCTCGAACACCTTTCTGAATGCCGCCGCAGATCCCGGCAACGGTTCAAAAAAAATAATCCGTGCCGCCGGAAAACAATTTCGTGCCGCCAGCGCGAACTGACCACGACCGGCGCCAACATCGATCACGGTTTGGCAATCAAGACCAGAAAGAACCTGTTCATGCTCCACTCCCGCCGCAACCTGATGAAAAAACAGTTTTTTCCTGTAACAGGGCGACTTGAGCAACTTTCTGAATTTGCCGATTTTAGTGAAAACCATTTTCCCGCTTGATAATGCTCATCAGCTTTTCCGCCACCCGCCGGACATCGAACCGACGCTCAAAGCACGCCCTGGCTTGCGTACGTATCCGGCGGATCTCTTCCGGAGACAGACCAAGCCAGCGTTCCAAGAGTCTGACAACCCCGTCAAGATTGTCAGTTTCCGCGAAACCCGCCCCGTCGCCGATTATTTCCTTCCATATGTTCACTTTGTCGGTAATCAGAACCGGCAGCCCGCACGCAAGCGCCTCCGCAACCACAATCCCGAAATTTTCCGAATGAGACGGAAGTATAAAAACCTCCGCCGCATGAAACGCGCCCCATTTCAAATCTCCGGTCAGCATTCCTGTCCAGGTAATCCTGTCTTCCACTCCGCGCTTTTTGGACAGCGCTTCGAGCTTTCTTTGCCACCCTTCCTGGTCCGGGCCCGCCATAACCAGGCGTAATTCGGGATTTCCTTCCGCCGCTCGGGCAAACGATTCAATCAAAAGGTCGCAGCCTTTCTTCCGATGAATGCGGCTTAGAAAAAGGATCAACCGTTTTCCTTGCAGCAACGGAAAGCGTTGCAAGAAAAATTCTCTTTGCCGATCCGGATCGCCTGCGTAATCAGGTACACAGCATTCGACCACTTCCTCGTTAGCCTGGTACATCCAAAACGATTGTCTGGCGAGATTTTTCTCTTCCTCGCAGGTAAATAACACCGCTTTGGCGTCTCGCAACACCCGATACTCCGCCCAAGGCCAGTAAAGCCATTTTTTCATGTGCTTTGCGGGATAAGCCCGTTTGAACCATGGATCAAGAGCGCCGTGTATAAATACGAAATATGGAAAAGACCGGGTACGGGCGGCTATCCATGTCCCGATGCTTTGAAACTGCCATATGCCATGGACTATGACGGCATCGAATTCACGCGCATGCGTTTTCAGCCACGGAATCAATCGTCTGTTGAAACGATACTTTCCGAAGCTTGGCCCCAATCCATGAACAATCCCGGGGAAATCGGCAATCCAAGGCACATCCTTCCCGTCCAGCGTGACCACTTCGGCACAATTTCCCATGCTGTTGATTGCAACGGTCATCTGCCGACATGCTTTTACCGGCCCGCCGTACGCCGGATTCAATGTGCCAATCACCTGTAGCAGCCTCATATGCCGCATTCGAACCCAAGGCAATTTTCCCAGCGTTCCTTCTCTTCCACCCGCAAAAACATTGGATCTTCCGAATCATTAAAGAACGCTTTGCGAATATTCCTGAATCCGGCGTCGGCAAGTTCCGCCTGCATCGAAGCAAAATCCCACATCCACCTGTGCCGGGTATTTCCTAACCATTCCGCCAGAAATTCGCCCAGTTTCTTCCCTCTTCTCCATTGTCCCAACCCCGTTCCCTTCATAAATTCACAGGCCGAGACGGCGGAGTAATCATCCATGTAGCGCACAGCGTAATATCTCAAATCAGGAAGGACGAATCGAAATCTGCCCTCCTCGGCCAACAAAGCATGGGTATTCCTCAAGGCTATTTTTAAATCTTCATGGGAGAAATGCTCCAGCACATGACTACAATAGACACCTTTACAACTGTTGGGATTAACCGGCAGGCCCAGCAATATATCTCCATACCGAACATTTGGCGGAAACGGCTTGGGATTTCGCTTTATAAACCTGCCGATGCCCGGAATCTTTTCCAGGCGTAATGTCGGCGAGGCGTCGAAATTGAGCCATTCTTCGGGTGTACACCAACCGCAACCATATTGAACGTAAAGACCTGTGTTCATATTATTCGCGCTACCCAATGCTCCCGCTTTTCGCACGCCACATCAAACATCTTCTATACGGTTATGGAAGCGACACACTTTTTCATTTTCAAGACATTTCCAAGTCAATACCCGCGGTAACCGGTTCGACAATAAATAACGCGACGGCCCGAACTGAAAGGAAACCTGCATGGGTAAGGCCGGACCTGCAGACAACGGCCTCCATCAGCACCGCTTTGCCACTAACGTAAAAATTGCGTTGCTTCGCATCCAGAAACACCCGTCCGCGCGATCGAATCATGCGCGTAAACGCGACAATCATGTCGCCCGGCTGCCAAAGCGATAAATGAGGACTTTACTGATACTCACTTTTTTCGGCAACAACGAGAAAATTCTGGCTGAAGATAACCCCGCTATTTATATCTCCTGTCTCCACTGCAATGTAAAAACGCAGGATAGAGCGTATTACCTTCCAAAGCACAAACCGGATTGCGCTTTTTACACCGTGAGGAACCGGCGCGTCCTCGAAACAGCGGATATTGGAGAAACCGGAGGAAAGTAGCAGCTGGCTTATGGAATTGCGGGTGAAAGCCAGTTCATGGGTCAGGTCAAAATATCGTGATCGCCCGCAAAAAGGCGATCCCCCGTTCGGCATGTTAATGATCCAACGCCCACCGGGTTTCACCACGCGATAAATCTGGTCGACAAACCCCAATAACTCCTCTCGGGTAAAATGTTCGACCACATCAATAGTTATCACGATATCCACGGATTCCGAACGCTGCTCCGGCAAAAAAACCATAAGATCGGCTTCCTCTACACCCTCGATTCCAAGCTTTTTCGCCGAGGCAATCTGTTCCGACGAGCCGTCCACACCGCGAATATTTTGATACCCGGCAAGACGGGCGAAATAAATCAATGCGCCATGGCCGCAACCCAGGTCAAGAATCGCCGCGTTGCGATCGGCAAGAAAATGGCGTCGTATCAGCCGCTTCATCCAAGGCGCCCTCGGTTTTAAACCGCTTGTATCGGCAGGCACAAAATAACAGTCGCGCGAATTCACATAATGACGGTATATACGGTTCCGGTATTCAGTCACTATACAAACCCCTTTTCGTCTGTCCCAACCCCGTTCTTTCCATGAATCCACTGGCTAAAGCAACAGGGCTACCCGTGGTCCAGCTTTTCGCGCACCGCATCAAACACCTCTTCAACGGTTATAGAGGCGATGCATTTTTTTTCATACTCAAGACATTTCACCAGCATGCACCCAAAGCAATCAGTCCGATGATAGATAACGCTGTGGTCAAAACCAAAAGGAAACCATACGCCAGGCTCAATCCGCGCACTGAAAACCGCAACACACGGAACTCCGCATGCGGCCGCAAGGTGCATCGGCCCACTGTCGTGGCCAACAAAAAGCATCGATTTTTCGAGTACACAAGCGCTGACTCTTGGAGGGATTAGCCCGCAAAGGTTTTGCTTTGGCCCTTTCCATTTCGCGGCAACGGATTCGCTCTTTCTTCTTTCACCCTCCGAACCGATCATCACGAGCCCCAGGCCGGGGAACCGATCAGACACTCTGCTCAGCAAATCAGACCAGTTACCTTCTCCCCAATCGTTAACATCTACTTTTGTCCCAACACTTGCCACGATGAATCGAGCCGCCCCTTCCGGCATAAATCCATCCGCCGTCTTTCTTTCTGCTTCATTTAGCCGTAAATCCCAGCTTTCCGGTTTATCCACGAATGCATCACCCAGTTCCCGAATACACCGCGCCAGCCGATTTGCCTCGGATTCAAATCGGTCGTCCTCATCAAGTACCTTGTATTCTCGCAATTTGGCCGAATACGGTATTCCAACCATTTTTCGAATTCCGCAACCGGCGAAAAACAACGCATCGCGGTAAACGGGAATTTTTCCTCTTGGCCTCGTCAGATATACAAGCTGCTCGGGAGCCCATCGGCGAATTTCCCGCCCCAAAATCCAAAGCTTCTTTGGGCTACGAGTTCCAAGCGGATACTTGAAATACCCATGAACAAGACCAGACCCGCCGATAACAGATTCCATCGATGCCTCTTTGCCGCTGACAGGAAAATTAGTCAAAACACGGCGCTCCGCATCCGGGAATGCTCTTGCAATCAAGTGTATGCATGGAAGCGCCACAACCGTGTCGCCCAGGCTGCCCAGGTGATAAATGAGGACTTTACGAATGCTCACTCTTTTTCAGCAACAACGAGAAAATTCTGGGTAAAGATGCCCCCGTTACCTGCATCCCCAGTCTCCGCCGCAATGTAAAGACGCAGGACAGATCGGATTGCCTTCCAAAGCCCCCATCTTGCCGCACTCTTTACGCCGTGAGGAATCGGCGCATCCTCAAAGCAGCGGACATTGAAAAACCCGGAGGAAAGCAGCAATTGGTGGATTGACTTACGGGTGAAAACCAATTCGTGGGTCAGGTCTCCGTATCGCACACATCCGAAGAAAGGCGATTCCCCGTTTACTGTATGAATGATCCATCGCCCGTTACGTTTTAATACGCGACAGACATGGTCAACAAAACCCAACAACTCATCTTTTGTAAAATGTTCTATCACATCAAAAGCTATCACCAGATCCACCGATTCCGCCTGCTGCTTCGACAGGAAAACCGACAGGTCAGCTTCCTCAACTCCTTCGATTCCAAGCCTTTTTGCCGCGGCAACCTGTTCCGGAGATCCATCCACGCCGCGTATATTTTTATACCCGGCAAGACGAGCAAAGTGGATCAAGGCGCCGTGGCCACAGCCAAGATCCAGGATAGAAGCGTTGCGATCGGCAGGAAAATGATTTCGGATCAACTGTTTTAGGTAAGGCGCCCTTGGCTTGAAACCGCTTGTACCAGAAGGAGCCAGGGGCTCACCTCGCGCGCTCACATAGTAACGGTAACTACGATTTCTATATTCGGACATTACGCAAGAGCGCCTTTTGCCCGGATGTTCTTATTTCGCCCCACTGCCAGACATGCGGCCACAATATCGTCCGCGCAGGATTTTATGCTGTATTTCGAAACCAACTCCAGGCTGCGTCGCCCGAATTCCCGGCGCAGGCTGGCGTCGCGAACCAACCGGCCCAACGCATTTTTCAACGCATCGACATCCTGATAATCCACCACGAATCCATTCCATCCCTCTTTCACCAAATCAGCGGCACAACCAACCTTGTCCGTAACCACAATCGGAAGAGAAAAATTCATGGCTTCGTTCACAACAAGCCCCCATGTCTCCATATATGACGAAGGAAGCACAAAAATATCCGCTACCGAATAAGCGCGAGGTATCTCCGTCTGATTGAGAAATCCGGGTAGGATGACATCGGGAATTTGCCTACGACGGATCAGATCTTCCATGGAAGACCTCAAAGGCCCATTTCCAACCATAAGAAGCATGCACGGCATCTCTGCTCTCAAACACGCAAAAGCCTCGATCAGCAACAATGGCTGCTTTTTCTCTATGAATTTTCCGGCAAACATGATCACCGGGACATCATCAGGTATTCCAAATTCCAAGCGAAGTTGTTTTCTTTTTGATGTCAGTGCAATCGCCTTCCCGCGAAAGAAATCGTTATCTACACAGTATCGGGCAGGAAACAATCTGTCAGGCCGCATCCCATAATGCTTGAAATATCGACGATTGTTTTCTCCTATGTATAACCCGTAGGTACAGCAAAACAACCCCCGAAGCATAACCGTTTTCAACAGCCTCTTATACCAGGGTCTTCCGTTTAAAAGTGTTTGTTCCTCGCGAATCAAAATTTTCGTTCCGCTGAAACACGCAGTAGCAACAGCAAGCCAAGTATTAAGGTGTGCATACCCATGAACCCATACAACGTCAAATTGCCCAAATACTGTCTCCCTAAGAATGTCCCAATTCGGCATTTGAAAAAAATTAATTTCCAATTTTTTGTTTATTGCGCTTGGACACCATCGAACGTCATACCCATCCAGTAACGAAATATTCCACTCAATCTCCTGGCCAAACTCCTTATCTTTATGCCGCATCAGCGACTCATCAGAGAAATAAAATACTGTTTGATGAATTTCCTGACGGCCGGCAAGCTCTTTATACAATGGAGAAAGATATTGAATCGGATGAGACACCAGATGAGCCACGCGAATTATCATAAAAATAAAACCTTATTTTTTATTAATTTTAAACCATTAAATGATAATACACGCTATTTAAATATATGCACTTTATTTATTCCAATAAAAATAGAAATAATCATCATAACAATGATTTCCTGCGGCAACACTCTAAGAATAACAGCCATATTTCCCTGGAATCCTCCTTCCACAAACGTATTATTTATTGATGCCAAAATAAATATAGCCCAAACATTGTTTTGAATATCAAGGCCTGTTGCTTTTTTTATAATTAAAAACATTATTATTGAAATAAACAGCGGAAATACGAAAACACCAACCCAACCAAAGGAGACATATCCAACTCCAACAAGCGGCGAGGACAAGAAATTTCCGTATCTATACTCACCTGTATAATAATAATGTAACCAATCTCCCTCGCTGTAATCCACCGGCTTGTCAGGTACAAAAAAACGAGGTAAAGCAAATTTAATAGCACGACCAATTACTTCAAATTTAACATATCCAATACTATTAGCACCATCCATAAATAAATCTGTATTATTTACCAGACTAACTCTTTCTAAAAGATTGTTCGGCATTTCATAATAATTTAAATAAAATTTCCCTGTTAACGCCTCTGCATCTAACATATATAAATATTTCGAATAACTATCATTAGCCTCATCCAATCTTGTAAAAACTTGCATTGTAAAAAAAATTCGCTCCTTCCAACCTAAATCTTCCCGAAAATTCCGAACAACTAAAAATACTGGCGTGATGATTATCAGCAATAAAATAGCTATAATTGCGCTTGTAATTTGTTTTTTTGTGATTTTTCCGCGAAAAGCTATATCAGTAAGAATCAATGCCAGAAATACTTCAACTATCATCGCTCTAGAATTTTGTATGAAGGAAAAAATGATCTCAACCGCTAGCACCACTACCACCCAAACATCAAATATTCTACGCTCATCGCTCCGAGTAATTGAACTTGCGGCCGCGGAAATCAATGACAAATGCAGAAATGGCATAAAAGCGCTAGAAATATTCCACACAGGAATTGAAGAGCTTACCCGTAAGGCACATTCCAAGTTAGAAACAAACCCTATTAGAAATGAGTAATACGAAATACGGCGTAATAAACCATGATGGGTTATCGATCGAAGCAATGGCAAACCCACATTCATGCGATTTACAGAAATAAACCCGATAAAATAAGCAGCTACGCCGACAGCCACAGCCAAAAAAGCACATAAGGGGTTTTCCAGGTTGGTATCAAGCGCCTGCCCGAAAAACAGTTTTGCGAATAACGAAACTCCCACATATCTGAAAGCAACAAGAAAAACAAGAACTGCCCCGATATTTACCACTCCAAAGTTAGCAACCGGAACAACTCCCATCATTATGGCGGTAATCGCTAGCAGTGGAATCAATGAATCAGAACCAATGGCAACATGCAAAAATCCACAGATAATACATAAAAAAATCAGCCACCAGAATATATTCTTCCTTGTCGCCTCTTGTGCCAAAAAAGAAAGCTTTGCAATTTGCGGATTTATCACGATTTAAATATCACTCTTAAACGCATACCTATTTATTAACACCAGACCCTTGTCTCATATATTACCAAGTATCTGTTTAACAACTATTTCATTCAAAAACTTATTGTTTTGGCAACGTCGCTGACCGGCCTTTGTAATACTCAAGCGAACTTCCTTATTTTTAAGCAACCAGAGTATTTTCTCCGCGCATTCTTCCGCCGTGCTCCAAAAAACAGCTTCCTTGTTATCCTTGTACATTGCCTCGTGTTCTGAGGTTCGCTCAGCACAAAATAGACTACCTATATAAGGAATTTCTACAGATCGAGTGGTATGCAAATCTCTGTTTCTTTTAGAAAGAAGCCCAAGACATATTTTAGAGCATTGAATAGCTCTCACATAATCGACACCCATTTGAGGTTCTTGCCATACAGACCTCAGGATCGGCCATTCTTTGCTCTTTTTCCAGCGTTCTCCATAGATAGTCAACGGGACTCCCAGTTCCAGCAGACGGGCAAGGAATGGTCCCCGCTCCGGCATCCAGGTTCCGATAAAGGAAACTTCGCTTGCAAAACGTGATCTATCCTCCAACGTCAGCTTCAAGGGCGCGTGCGCAACTTCATCAGCAGAAAAATACACGCGTAACACCTTTCGGGCGCCAGCCTCATACGCCTCCGCAATATTCTCTACCCGCACCACAACAACCAGGTCATAAATCGGCAAAGCTTTTCGATAAACAGAAAAACGCTTTTTCGTCTTATCTTTAGACGGAAAAGGGTCATCGACATTGTAGTTGATTACAATCGGGATTGAATCTTTGAGGCGCTTCACCATATCCGGGCTGATCAACACTCCCTGGTCTACCCAAGCTATATCGTATCGCTGCTTTTGAATGGCGCGGTTCAAAAGCGGGCGAATACAGCGCTCCACCGCCCATGCGCCGCCTTCATAAATGAATTTATTTAATATCCTGTTCGCCTGTTGATGTTTTGGGAAAAAAGCCCCTGGTTCGGCTATGTTAACTATGTCGACTTCATGTCCGATTCGCCTTAAAGCATTGGCGCGGTGCGCGGAAGTTCCCTCGTTTGCTCCAAGATAAAGAATACGTTTACAGATCGACATGCGATTCCGTCATCCCGGCAAGTATTTCCGATATTCGAGCGCCGTAATCATCCCATCCGCCCATCCCGGCAACTCGTTTAAGCGCATTTTCGCTTATCCGGTTTCTTTGCTCCGGATCATCCGCCATCAATTGCAACCGCTCCGTTATGGCACACGGATCTCTTGGCCTCACGATAAACCCTTCCACTCCGTCAGTGAAAAGATCCGACGCCCCCGTGTTCGTCGTCCCGATGACCGGACATCCGCAGGCCATCGCTTGTGCCTGAACTAATGCCAGACCTTCCTCCACACTCGGTAGCACCATGACATGGGAACGGCTCATCACGTTTTTAAGTTCCTTTTGCGGCATGGCACCGAGAATCTCTACCTTGCCAGCAGGAGGATATCTCTTTAAATACCGCTCCATTTCGGGCTGCATCGGCCCGACAATGCGCAGACATTTCCGCGAATGACGTAAGCCCTCGAAAGCCTTTAGAAGATATGGAACACCTTTCTGGAAGCTTACTTGTCCCACAAACAGCACATCAAAACCGCCCTTTTCCGGATCGCAAGTTTTTTCGAAACAGCGAAGGTCAACCCCATATGGCGCTTTCCGCAGTTTCAACGGAGAAACTCCCATTTCAACAAAGGAATTTCTGGCAAACTCCGAAGGCACTGTTATGATATCGGCCGCTTCATACTCGGCCTCTTCCTTTGCGATAAAGCGAGGATCTATTCCGGGAAATCTTTCACCCCATTGGGAAAACTCCTCTTTTAAAATCGCTTCCTGGTAGCGGATGTGGGAAGACCCCCGATCGCAAACTGTCCTGATCCCCAGCCGGGACGCGACGCGAAAACTCCTAAGTCCGGAACCGGATAAAACAAACAGAACATCGCATTCAGGAAGCCTGCGGGAAACGTAAGTATCCAGCGCCTCGTGAGCCGCCCATGCCAATTCCCTTTGCAGAGGTTCTTTCAGCATCCCCCACCTGGACAACGCCATGTATGGCGTTGTAAACCATGGAAAGGTAACAACCTTTTCCGATGGAAGATCCTCGCCGCGCAATTTCCAGCCAGGATAGCCGGCAAAAAACTTCACCAGCATGTCGCGCTTTGACAACTGGCGGGCAAGATCAAAATGATGAAACCGCGCGGAACAGACAACCGTTACCCGTACGCTCAAGAAACACTCTCTCTTGGGGCCATCACTGACATGCGAGTCACATCCGCGCCCTGCGGGCGCGTAAATCAAACTGCGTCAAACCAAAAAATAACGGATAACAGGCATATTTTTCGCCAACAGTATTGTTAATCGCGTTCAACAACACCAAATTATTCTTCCCGTGGTATGGTTTTAACAACATCCCGAAATAAATCCAGATATCTATTCGCAATGGCTTTACCTGTGTATTTTTTAAAATGAGCTTTAGAATCCAACAGGCAACGGGATATTATTTGTTGGTCGAATAATGTTTTTCGTATGCAAACCGCCAACGCTTCCGCATCCCCATTCGGGAAAGTCAACCCGCCGGGACCAATTGCTTCCTTAAGCCCTCCTCCTTCCGAGCCCACCACAATACAGCCACATGCCATTCCCTCCAGCGCAACCACTCCAAAAGGCTCATTCCATACGGATGGAACGACCAAGACCTTATGTGAATTAAGAAGCTCGGTAAGTTCATACCCCATTTTCACGCCAACAAATTTCACTTGAGCGGACAGACCCAATTCATCTGTAAGGATTCGCCAAGCCTGTTCTTCGGGCCCTTTCCCGACGACCGTCAAATTTGGCTGTAACCCGTCCTTTCGTAAAAGAACCAGCGCATGCAAAAGAACAGGAAGTCCTTTTTCCGGAACAAACCGGCCAAGAAAAACCAGATCTTTTTCTCTTCGCAACCCTGAAGTTTCCCGAAAAACATCTTCATCATAAGGGCTATTTATGACAACAGATTGTTGCTGGAAATCTGCGGCTATTACGCTACTTACTGATATTTGTGTTGCCCATCGAAGAACAAATCTTTTTAACCGGCCATTTAACCTGTCTTTCGCAATCCATTGATGATGCGTAACAACCCATGGACGATGGATAAAAAGCATCGGCCAGGCGTTCCGAAGGCTGATATGGTTATGAAAAACAAGGTCTGCCCACGCGGTTAATTTCAAATGCTTGAAAACAGAAGGCCGCCTAATAACTTCATAAGGGAAAGTGTCGTTTATTTGATTTGATGGCGTATTGGTTACTAATTTAACCACATGCCCGGACCTGACAAATCCTTTGGCAAGCACTGCCGCCACTGTTTCAGTACCACCAACACTCGGAAAAAAATGGTATGAAGACAACAGTATTCTCATGGGGTTATATCTTTTAACCAGCCAAGTTGTTTTTTTGGCAGACGGCATAGTTCAAATTACAACCCTCAAATCCTATGCCTTTTTCATATCCCTATTCGCTCTGATCAAAAACCACGGCGGCTTCGCAATTCCAGCTACCCAGGATGAAAAAGATTCTCCGGCAAGCGAAAGCATTTTCGGCAACGCATATGCCGCCATTATCGATTCACTAAGGAAAACCGCCACTCCCGCGCCTGTAATACCCAGCTTATTCAACAACAGGATGGCGAAAACAAAGGTTAGTCCGCCGTACACCACGGAGTAGACCATCGCTATTTTTACGTGGCGATTCGTAGCATAAGCCGCCATCAGTGCGACGTACCAAATGGAATTGACTACCACGGCAAGCAGAAGGAACAAATAGAGTGGCCAATACATCGCTACTTTTCCATGGGTCCACAAACCAAGAAGCCATTCTCCCGAGACCGCCAGCAGCAGACAAAAAACCGCGCCCAACCATAGCGACGCCTGACATGAACGGTTAAACAAGCGGCGGAAATCCTTCTTGCGGTCTCCCCCATAAGCAATCGCCATCTCCGGCTCGATTATGCGGCTGATAATAGCGGCAGGCTGCATGGCAAACCGGGAAAGTGTGCGCAGAACGCTTACGGCAACAACCGACGAGGGACCAAGCAACAACCCAACGACCAACACTATCCCCTGAATATTGAGCGCATTGCCCAATGGAAACGCAAGAGAAGCAAAAGCGGGAGCCGAAAGGTGTTTTATTTCCGCCACCGTAGCCGCATGCCACCCATACCGCAACCATGGCGTAGCGCGATACAACCCAAGGCGCATCAGAGCCAAACCCGCAAGCCGCCCTCCCAAGTATCCGCAAGCGGCCGATACCGGTCCGCCGCCCCAAAAAACCGCTGCGCTTAAACCGCCAAACTCCATCAGTTGTACCGTAGCAGATAACACCATGCCTTCCGCATAGCGTCCATCGCACCAAAAACCGCCGTTTACAAGCCCCGTCTGGAAGCCCGTCAGCACATAGGCGACAAGAATAATGGCCGAAAGCTTCGCGGTGTTGGACCCCATTTCCTTAAATCCAAGCCAATCTGAAAGCGGCACAACCGGCACAACAAGGAATGCCAGCATGCCAACGCAAAGCGATACCAAGAGAAGCAAAACCCAAGTGCTCTGGAAGACAGACAATGCGCCGGCGCGATCTCCCGCGCCGCTACGAATGCTCATCTCCCGGCAGGCGGCGCCGGCAAACCCGCCGTCGCACATACTCAAATACATCGGGATCGCGGCCAGCATGAGCCACTCCCCATAAAGCTGGGCGCCCCAGCAACTCAATAGAAGAGGCACCTCCACAAGACGGATCAGGATATGGACCGCCTGCGAGTACCCTTGCGCCCCAAGTCCCTTCGTAAGGCGGGATCGAAGGTCGGATTTTTTCGGGATGGTCATTCCAAAAGAAAACAAAGGAGAAGAAACGCGGAGGCGGCTCTACCTCAAGCCGCCGACATTTTTTGAACCGCCATTCTCGCGGATGCAGAAAAAGACCCAACTGCCGATCAACGCGAGGAACATCGATACGCCGGCGTTGTAAAGCCTGCGTGGCCGGATTTTCCTGTCCGGGGCGCGCGGCGAATCTATCACCCTGAAGCCGAACTGCTCCCGGTTCCGGGCCATCATCTCCTGCTCCACCTCATGGCCAAGAAGTGAATAGAGACGATCTCGCGTAAGAGCATCCATCGTCTTTCCAATCTGCTCCTCGATGAATTTTTTATTTTTCACCGCGCGGTTCAATGCTTCTTCCTGGAGGCGGCTTCTACCTTCTTCGAGATAATGCTTCACAATCTCGGCGGAACCTGCCGGAGAAGGAGAATCAAAAGAAATGGTCACTGTGCCCGCTCTACGGTTGACCAAAACCCGCAGCCGCTCTTTCGCGGCTCGAATGGCATCCCATTCGCCAGGCACATCCGATCCGTTCTTGCCGGAGAGGCGCTCTATCCATGACCGGCGGATCTTTCCGGACACGGGGTCGTATCGGTCTTTATACAGGATCAACCAAAGATTATGCTTGCCGAACACGCGTACAGTCAGATCGTCACTTCTAAAAAGCGCCTCAAGATCCTCCACTCGAGTTGCTCCCCCAACATTGATTCCGAAGCTTGCCAGCATTCCCAAGCCCGGATTTTCCCTTCTCTCCTGCGGCGGAGGGGCGATCACCGCGGAGGCCTGATAAACATTTTGCTTCATCAACAAAAAAATAAACGTCACGACCCCGGCCGCCAGACAGATCAGCGTGATCTTGCTCCATGACTGAAACAGAGTACGGATGTGCCTGCCAAGGTCTATAAAATCATCCGGCCGGCCGGCCGCTGAAAACCGCTCTTCCACCCCGGCCTCCATCAGAACGCTATCACCAGCACGCCCACCGACACGGCGATCTGGTACAAGATCTGTACGAGATCTTTTACATCCTTCATTGCGCGAGCCTCGGCCAGTTTCTGCGGCACGACAATGGAATCGCCCGGTTCAATCTTGGAAGACATGAACCCGCCCGTGAGGAAATTGCCGCCGGCGCTGCTTCGGCTTACCACAGAACCGTTGGCCTTCAACACAAAGATGTTATCGCGATCCGCTTTATCCGCGGGGCCGCCTACTTTTTTCAGATAATGACTGACTGAGTCGTTTGCGGGATCATAAACAACACCGGTCGGGTTATATACCCGGCCAACGACGTTTACCACATTCATCTTCGTCGGCACAAACAAGCGGTCGCCATCTTCAAGGAAAATATCATCGCTGCTCCCCACCATGGCGTCCGGATCGCTCAGCTTGATGATGACGCGCCCCTGCGCTTTCACCTTCTTCAACTGGGCAAGAAGCCCCCGCCTTGCCTCCAGAAGTTGCCGGTTCGATTCGACATCCTCACGACTAAGAGCAGCCCCCACCTCCTGCGCTTTTTCCGCAACCGCGATCTCGAGCTCCTCGATCATCTTGTCTATCGCTTCCTGCTGCGCCTCCTGCGTGGAAACGCGCGTAAAGACGGCGGCTTTTATGTAGGCTCCGTTTGTGTACCCACCCGCTCTCCTGATAACAGAACTAAGCCGCTCGCCCTTCTGCGCCGCGTACGCGCCCGGAAAGCGGAACTCCCCCGCAAGGGTAATAAGGATTTTTTCTTCCCATTCGGGAATCTGCCGGACATATAGAAAATCATCCGCTACAAGCGGAATATCAGCCTCCTCTTCTCCCGCAACAGCGCGATCCGGATAGACGATGATCGTCCGCGTGCTGACAAAATCTCCCTCTTCGCTTATTTCCCGCCGAATCAGCTCGGCTTCTTTCTGGTATGAACTTTCCAGGAAACCGCCTGATTTGAACAGCAGATCCGAAAGCTTCATGTCCCGCGTCAAGATGAAATCGCCCGGCTGCCTCACCTCCCCTGCGACGGAAACAGTTCTGCGCAGGGACGCCTCATGAATCGAATGAATCCGGATACGGTCCTCGTCATGCAAAAGCTTGTTCTCTTGCGGATCTCCGGCCATCGCCTTGCCCAGGTGGAAGTAGATCGTCTGGTAATTGCGACTCTCGTCAACACGCACAATCTCGGCGCGCTCGAGGCTGGCAAGCCGGGTCAACCCGCCCGCCATGTTCACGAGATCGGCTACCCGCGTTCCCTCATGAATCTCGAAAACGAGTGCGTTGCGCTCGAAATGAGATTCCGCGCGCCGGGCGTCCACAGCGCGGGTGTCCGCGCCGCGTGTTTCCGCAAACCTAAGCTCTGCTTCCCTGATCTCTGATGCCTTGAAATCACGGCGACGGATCCTCTGGTCGCGCAGGATGGCCTCCCGGGATTCCGCCAGAGCATCGGCCTTCGCCTTTTCTCCCACGCCATCGGCGCTTTTGACCATGTCGTCTCTACGGATATGGTCTTCCTCCCGCAGCGATTCCCGGAACCGTTCCTCCTTCGATTTTTCCGGCTCAAAAGAAAACCGCGTACCGTCGTCGGCCACGGGCTTCTTCAGCAGCTCCACCCGCGCCAACCGTATTTCGCCGGAAATGGAGGCGCGCGGAAAATCCTCGAAATCTTTGCGATGGAAAACCCTCAGCGTATCTCGCGGCATAAGCGTTACGTCCGCGCCACGCTTGCGCTCAAGAACAATCTCCCGCAAGTTCACCGGAACGATTTCTTTGCGCAGGTCCGGCGGAACAAGCCGGACGATCAGGGCATATTCATAATGCGTCTCCGGCAGAAACTCGCTTTCGTTGTTAAAAAGCGACCCCACCGTCATGCCATCCTTGAACTCATACCTGCCCGGACGCCGCACATTCCCTTCAAGCGCCACAGCTTTCTCATCGGCCAGAATGATCGGGAAAACACGAACCAGGTCACCGTCCGCAAGCGCAAAACCGTCCTGATTCTTTTCCAACTCGTCGGCGTCGGCATCGAGTACCACGCGAGCGGTATTTTCTTCGAGCCGCTCCACTTGCACGCGCCGTTTATAGGCCGCGGGAGTAAATCCGCCCGCAAGATGAACCAGGTCCAGAAGGTTCTCGCCGCCCTTCAACTCGTAAATGGCGGGCCTGCGCACCTCTCCCGCAACAGCGGCAAGCCTGCCCACCACGGGAACAAAAACCACATCGCCCTGGATCAGGCGGATATCCGAACGGCTATCTCCTTTGAGGAGAAAATCGTACAGGTCTATCTCCCCAACAACAGAACTGCCTCTCAATATGCTTATGCGACGCAGCGACCCGATATCCTTTAACCGGCCGGCGGAAGACAGCGCTTGTATCGCCGTGTTCAGGGAGCTGATGTTATACCACCCTGGGTTGCGCACCTCGCCCATCACGGACACGCGAATCCCCTTCATCTGTCCCATGCCGACATCGGAGTTGACTTCAGCTATGGTGGATACTTTCGACTTCAGCAACTTCTTTACTTCCTCAAACGTCTTGCCGGCCACATAGATGGAGCCAAATTTTGGGAAAAATATCTTCCCGTCGCGGTCAACCACCATTCGCTGGGTTCCCTCGACACGCCCCCACATGCGTACGATGAGCTCATCGCCTGGGCCCACGACATAGTTCGAGGAAACCGGCAGGTTTTCCGACTGAGGCGTAGCCGCGCCAAACGGCACGAACAGATCGTGGCCGAAATGGACAAGCGATTCCCGTTCTCTGGCAGTAAGACGATTGCTGAAAAGTCCGCCGACGTAAGTGGATTTACGCCAATCGTAAGGAGACTCCGCCGTACCCCGCCCCACCCCGGCGATCGTATTGGCTTCGGGCCTTCCGGCGGCCGGTTCTCTCATAACGGCATCGCCTTGCGCCTCGCCCGCCCTTTCTTTCAAAACATTATCCAGCGCCTGTCGATAGCTTTCAGGGTCGGAACCTATATATTGTCTGGCCGCGGCCGCCTGTTCGGGCGTAATCCCATACTGAAGAAGCTGCGTGTTTCTCCCGCCAAACGGCTCCCCCGCAAAAGCAAAAGACTTGACCGCAAAAAGGAAAAGGAAAAAGAGCGCCGTGGTCTGCCGCAAGACAGGCCCAAACCGCGAAACAGTTATATCCCTCTTGTTTATCAAGAACTTTTCCTTTTTAAGCAAAATTTGGGAGCGAAACGCAAGCTACCGCCCATGCAAACAGCGAAAAACTTATCCCTTTCAGACAACCCCCGCATTAGAACGCGATAATATCACCTAAAACACCCTCTCCTGGCAATCATCATTTCACTATATCAATGTGTGTAAGCCCGGCGCGATGCTCGGCTATCCTTACGACGAACACCGCAAGCAATGCGGTTTTTGCGTGGGAAATGTCCGGTTTAATAGGCTCAACTCCTATCTGCATGGGCGGCTTCGTTTGGGCAAAAGATCTCCCCCGCAGGCACTACTTTCTGTTTTTATGCGTAGCCAGAGACGGTTTCGCCAAAAAACAGGGCAGCGTAGGCATGTACATGAAAACCGCTTCCATACCATCGGACAAATCGCGGGGAGGTTCTCCGGAGGGGTATGCCTTCTGTTTCGCCGCGTAGCCAAGGACGGCGAAGCAAGAAACAGGGATGACGAGAAAGCGTACCCAAAGGAGAAGCCTCCCTGCGATGGCCGTGCCGCGCGGCTTTGGCATACGCAGCATCCAGCTTGGCGTTACCATAGGCGGCTATCAAGCGTACCCGGAGGAGAGTGTAGCGAGCGAAAGAAGCCGCCTCTGCTAATCAAGAGTGCGGCTGGTTTCTATTCGAGAGACAGTTTTTCAATGGTGAGACGATAGCTCGATACGGCGTCAAGAAGGAGTATGACGCGCTCGCGGTCGGGCAATTCTTCGAGAAAAATTGCTTCCAGTCCGGCAAAGGGGCCTTCTCCGATCCTGACCTTTTGGCCGGGAGACAAATCAACTCTGCGCGGCTCAAGCTTGATAAATCCTTCGCCATCCATCCGCTCCCGGATGGCGGTTACGATTTCCTCTCCGACTTCCTGTGGTTCAAGGCCAAAACAGATGACGCGGGCAACACCGTGGGTATATTTGATGGTCTTGAGCTCGTCGCCGCGAAACCGTACGAACAGATAGGTGGGAAAAAGGGGCCGAACCTCTAAAGCGCCACGGTTGCGACGAGACTTCTTATGAAATCTCGGATAAAGAACTTCATATCCGGCGCCGTTTAGCCGGTTGTAAACCCGGTTTTCGTTCAAAGCTTTAGTTTTGACCAGGTACCATTTGGGATCCAAGAACAGCCTCCGCCGCACAACCACCGCCGCACCGTTTCACACCGATAACTTGGGATAGTAGTCGTTCCGTGGTTTAACTCGATTAACATCCCGGTTTTGCCGATTCCGCCTCCAGGAGCTCACGGAAATAGGCAATGGTTCGGATCAACCCCTCCCGCAACAAAATGGCCGGTTCCCAACCCAGCTTTTCTTTGGCAAAAGAGATGTCCGGCTTACGCCTGACAGGATCGTCTTGAGGCAGCGGATGAAAAGCGAACTCTGACCTGGAGCCGACAAGCTCCCTGACCATCGCTGCCAATTCCATAATAGTAAATTCGCCCGGATTTCCGAGATTGACCGGCCCGGCCAGCTCGTCCTGGTCCATCATCCTGATCATCCCGGTAACCAGATCGTCAACGTAACAGAAAGAACGTGTCTGGTCCCCTTTCCCGTATATGGGGATCGGCTCGTCTTTAAGCGCCCGAACGATAAAATTCGACACGACGCGTCCGTCGTTTGGGTGCATGCGGGGGCCGTACGTATTGAAAATACGGATAACCCGAACCTGCAAACCGTGCTGGCGATGGTAGTCGAAAAAGAGCGTCTCGGCGCACCTTTTCCCTTCGTCGTAGCATGCCCGCAGCCCGATCGGGTTTACGTTTCCCCAGTACGACTCTTTCTGCGGATGCTCCACCGGATCACCGTACACCTCGGAGGTTGAAGCCTGCAGAATCCTGCACTTAAGGCGCTTTGCAAGCCCCAGCATATTGATCGCGCCGTGGACGTTCGTTTTGGTCGTCTGGACCGGATCGAACTGGTAGTGCACGGGGGAGGCCGGACAGGCAAGGTTATAAATCTGGTCCACCTCGACGTATAAAGGCCAGGTGATGTCGTGCCGCATGAACTCGAAGGACGGATTCTCGTGGAGATGCTTGATATTCTGACGGCGCGAGGTGAAGAAATTGTCAACGCAGAGAACTTCATCTCCACGCGCAAGCAGCCGCTCGCAGAGATGCGATCCGATAAACCCGGCGCCGCCGGTAACCAGAATCCGTTTCATTACGTTTTTCTCCTGACTGTTCGTCTTCCGCGCTACCGCGGCCGTTTAAGCCTTGCCTCAATTTTTTTAATGGAATCGTTGTTTACAAACGGCCTGGATTTTTGCTGTTTGTAAGCTCACAAAAAACCTTGCGGCCCTCGCCGGGCGGCTCTATCCCGGCATCCTCCAGATCCGCGTCCATCATGATCCGGACCAGTTGGGAAAAAGATATTTTCGGTTCCCAGTCAAGGAGCTTTTTGGCTTTAGATGAGTCGGCAATCAGGTTTTCCACCTCTGTTGGCCGATAATACTTCGGATCGATCCTGACATATTCCTGCCAGTCGAGCCCCGCGTAGCTGAACGCTTCCACAAGAAAATCTTTCACCGAATGGGATTCTCCGGTGCCTACAACAAAATCATCCCCACGGTCGTGCTGAAGCATGAGCCACATCGCCTGAACATATTCGTACGCAAACCCCCAGTCGCGTCGGGCATCGAGGTTCCCAAGGAACAGCTCTTTTTGCTTGCCGGCCTTTATGTTCGCGATCGCGCGAGTGATCTTCCTGGTCACGAACGTCTCGCCGCGCCGGGGAGATTCGTGGTTAAAGAGTATGCCGTTGGTGACAAACATGTTGTGCGCTTCCCTGTAGTTCACCGCCATCCAGTAGGAATACACTTTGGCCGCCCCATACGGGGATCTGGGATAAAACGGGGTTTTCTCGTTTTGAGGCGGAGGAGATGCCCCGAACATCTCGCTGGAGGAAGCCTGATAGTACCGGGTTTTTACTCCCGTGCTGCGCAACGCCTCCAGGATGCGGGTCGTTCCCAAACCGGTTACATCGCCTGTATATTCCGGGATATCGAAAGAAACACGCACATGGCTTTGCGCGCCCAGGTGATAAATTTCGTCCGGCTGGATGTTGTAGATAAGGTTTATCAGTTGCCCGCCGTCGGACAGATCTCCGTAATGCAAAAACATACGGGCCTCGTCAACGTGCGGATCAACATACATATGGTCCAGGCGGCCGGTATTGAACGTTGAGGCCCGGCGGACAATCCCGTGGACCTCATATCCTTTCGACAAAAGAAATTCCGCGAGGTACGATCCGTCCTGGCCGGTTATACCGGTAACCAACGCTTTTGGCATTTTTTTCCGCTCCCTTGCAACCAACCATATGTGATAAACGGTAATTCATGGAATGTATCCCGAAAAACAGGCGAGTTCAATGATCGACCCGCTGGAATTCCTTCAAACATACGTCCGGATAGACACTTCTAACCCGCCCGGCGACTGCCGGGAGGCGGCAAAGCTGCTGAGCGGGATTCTTGAAAACCACGGGCTTTCTCCGTCGGTCTTCGGCGCTACCCCGGAGAAACCAAATGTTTTTTGCCATGTCGGCGGCACAGAGGAACCGGGACTGATCCTGATCCATCATATGGACGTCGTCCCCGCGCGGGCGGAGGAATGGAGCGTGCCGCCGTTTTCGGGAGAAATCCGGGACGGGTACATGTACGGGCGTGGAACGTTAGATACAAAATCATTGGGAGTCGCTCACTGGTGCGCCGCCCTGCGGGCGATGAAAGAAGGAATCCTGCGGCGAAAGTTATTCCTGGCGGCAAACCCGGACGAGGAAGTAGGCGGAGGCGACGGCGCCGAATATTTCGTCAAACACCTCCCTTTTTCCCTCGGAGAAGTTTACGGGCTCAACGAAGGCGGGGTCGGCGTACCTAACATGTTCGGCATCAAAGGCAAATTCTTCCTGCTGGACATGTGGGAAAAAGGACCCGTGTGGATGAAACTCGAAGCGAAAGGCTCGGCGGGCCACGGAAGCCGGCCTTCGAAGCAGGATGCGCCCGCCCGCCTGGCAAGAGCGGCGGCGCGGATCGTCGAACACCATGAGCCGGCCCGGATGACAAAACCCGTACTCGACATGTTGCGGACGCTTCGGGAAAAGGGGTTTGCCCGCCATCTTTTTGATGAAAAAACCATGGACGATCCCGCGTCACTTGAAAGACTTGCGTCGGAATTTCCCGAAATCGCCCCTCTGCTGCGAAACACCTTCGCCCTGACCACGCTTTTGGCAGGGTTCAAACCGAACGTAATCCCATCCGGCGCCGAAGGAACTATCGACTCTCGAATCCTGCCGGGAGAAAATCCCGACAATGTGGCAAAAAGGCTGAGGGAAATGATTCAAGACCTGGATGTCTCGCTGGAAATCCTGTTTGCCGAAATGCCGACCGGCTCCGCCGGGGGGCCGCTATATGACGCGTTGGAGGACGCAATCCTTTCGGTCCATCCGGACGCGGTCGTTACCCCATATCTGGCAACCGGCTTTACCGACTCCCGGTTCTACCGCGGGATCGGCATTCCGACCTACGGGCTTATGCCAATGCTTTTGCCGCGCTCCGAACAAAGCCGGGTCCATGGAGTGGACGAGCGAATTCACTTGGACAACGTCCGGGAAATGACCGACATTACTTTCGCGCTGATCCGGCGCTGGAACCAGGACTCCGCCGCGTCAATGTAGCCGGAGCGCCAACCTCCACGCCCCGACACAGTCTCCGTAAATAGCGCGTTCGCCTTAATGCCGGATTCCGGTTAGCATGTCCGGCTTCATTTGAGCGAGAACCTTCTCCCGCAAGAGACGCCTTCTGTTTCGCTGTGCAGCCAAGGATGGCGAAACAAGAAACAGGGCAGCGCAACCTGCCAGGGATGGCAGGTAAGCGTACCCGAGGGAGAGGGTTTCGAGCGAAGAAGCCGACCATGCTAACAGTGTTTCGCAACCCGTAACGGTTTTCCGGCTCAAAAGAAGATAAGCGTCACCAGTATGAACACCGGCAAGAGAACAACGCAGGACCACCCCATATAGCCGAAAAAGGATGGCATGCGAACCCCCGTTTCTTCAGCAATCGCCTTCACCATGAAGTTGGGGGCATTCCCAATATATGTATTCGCCCCCATAAAGACGGCCCCGGCGCTGATAGCCTTCAGCAGCGGCGCGGAAACACCGGCTACCTGGCTCACATCTCCAAGCGACTGCGCGAGGCTTAAAAAAACAAGATAAGTGGGAGCATTGTCGAGGAAACTTGACAGCAGGCCGGTCGCCCAAAAAAAGTGGGCCGGATTTGTAATGCCCAGCCCAACCCCGCGCGCCTTCAGAATCAGCATCGCCGGAAGTATGGTGGCGAATATCCCCGCAAAGAGAATAGCCACTTCATTGATTGGGTGATAGGTAAACCCGTTCTCCTTCCGGATCGCAGCGGGAGTCAACCAGATGGACGCGGCAGCCGCGGCTGCCATAAGAATCTCTCGCCACGGAGATGAAAGGAACACACTGCCGACCACAGCCGCAAGGAGCAGGAAATTTATCTTCCCTTTGACGGAAACAGACACCTTCTCTTCCGGCAAGGAAGGCGCGGCATCGGAAAAAACACAAGGAGCAGTAAAAACGGAAGCCGCATGCCTGACGCCTTTGGCTTCATCCGCCGTAGCGGCCTCCCGCGCCCGTTGTTCAATCATAAACACGCGGCGGTCAACCATGTAGAAAACGCTAATCACCGTTGTGACCACGAAAAACCACATCCATTTCATGTGGACCAGCGTCCAGAAAAACGGCACTCCCTTCAAATAACCAAGAAACAGCGGAGGATCGCCTATGGCCGTCAGCAGTCCCCCGATATTGGCGACGACGAAAATGAAAAAGACGACCACATGCGCGGACCGCTTTCTGCCCGCGTTTGCCCGCAAAAGCGGGCGAATCAGAAGCATCGAGGCTCCGGTGGTCCCAAGCAGGTTTGCCAGAACGGCTCCTCCAGCCAGGAAAACGGAGTTTACCGCCGGGGAACCGCGCATCGCCCCCCGGAAAAGAATCCCGCCGGAAACAATAAACAGCGCCCCAAGAAGCACGACGAACGAGACATACTCCATCGACAAATGAAGCAACTCGCCCGGAGCGCGAACAGCGAAATACGCGGCCGTGGGAAGACCAAACGCAAGCGACACTCTCCCGTAATGACGCAGCCAGAACGCCGGCGCGAATACCGGGAACAGGGCTATCGCCAGAAGAAGTCCTACAAACGGCAGAACCGACCAGAACGGAAGAGTCAGCCCCAAGACCAGCGGATCTTGTGCAAACATGAGCATTTTCCTTAAAAGAGTTTCACATGTACAAAAAGAGGTTGCGGCGTCCCTCGTTCAGAAGACAGCCGGTAATGGAAAATCCCAACAGATCAGTCCAGCGGTGCTCTCCCCACCCGCCAAGAACAGCGAGATCCACATTTTCCTTTTCGCAATAATCGGAAAACGCCTCCTGCTTGCGCCCATTTATAACGCGGGGTTCCCACGAACCGTATCCCGCATTCGCCAACAGGTTTTGCGGCATCGCTATACGCTCTTCCCCATCTTCCGGAGAATCGGCCACCGTCAAGAGGATTCCGCGACAACCGGACTTCCAAAGAGACAGCTTCGTCATCGCCCCCACAACACGCTCGGTGCGAAACCTGCCGCCGCATCCGATCACCACCGTTTGAATCGGACGGTATGGCGTGCACGCCAAAAGAATCGGGATTCCGCCATCCCGCATTATTTTGAGGATCATCTTCCCCGGCTTGTCCTTCATATCCGGATTGAAATGTGAGTTGATCGCTCCCACAACCAGATCATGCCCGCCTGACGAAGCGATAAACTCCTCCGCCGGTTTTCCTTCCCGAATATCTCCTTGGGACTGAACTCCGGCGTTTGCGCAAGCCTGGCTGACAGATGAAAGAATCTCGGTCGCCTCCGCCATTTTCCGCCGTTCGGTCTCCTCCGCCGCGTGCTGCGCCATGTGTATCGAGCCAAGGCCTACGCCTCCCTCAATCCGCCGGATCTCGGACTGGTCGATGACGTATAGCACCCGGATCGTCGCGCCGTAGACCTTCGCAACGTCAATCGCCAGTGCCAAAGCGTCTTTAAAAGAAGGATCATTGGAAACGGGAAGAAGGATATTCATAAGCGCCTCGCAAATTAATGGAAACTCAAGATTTACGCCAGCTATCGAATTGTAGCGCGAATCATTTCAGGGCATAATCCGGATTCGGCTTCACAAGACATAAACCGGGAGACCATTTCGATGACAGGCAAACAGATATTGCGGTTTTTCCTGTTTTTCCTTTTTCTTGCCGCGGCAAACGCATGGGGACAGGATAACACCGCCGCTACGTCACCCGAACCGGTTCAATCAATAGAAATACAAGCCTCGCTTCCTGCGGAGCCAACACCCGCCGCGGAATCAACGCTTAACGCATCGCCGTCAGAGCCGGCGCGGCAAACAGAAGCGCAAGCTCCGCTTGACACAGAACCGGCGCTTGCCATGGAACCCGCGCCTGACGCGGAGCCTGCGCTTCCCGAGGAGCCCGCCGTCATCCGCGTTTTTGCCGTCGGCGACATCATGATTGGAACCACCTTCCCGGAGAACATTTTGCCTCCAAATGACGGCGCGGACTATTTTGATCCGGTCCAGCCATTCTTGAATGGAAGCGATATTCTTTTCGGCAACCTGGAAGGACCGCTTACAGAAGGAGGAAAATCCACCAAATGCGGCGATTACAAGCCGGGGCCGGGCATAAAACGATGCTTCGCCTTCCGTAGTCCGCCAAGGTACGCCAAGCTGCTACAGAAAGCCGGATTCAACGCTCTTAACGTAGCAAACAACCACGCCTTCGATTTCGGAGAGAAGGGAATGGAAAATACTCTTGCCGCGCTGAACAATGTCGGCATTCAGCCGGTTGGAGGCAAACAGGTGGCCTTCTTCCATGTGCATGACAAGCGTATAGCCGTAGTCGGATTTTCCTGCTCAACAAGGCTTACGCCGTACATGTACTCAATGCTCGACATCCCCCAGGCCATACGGATCGTTTCGAGTCTGAAAGCGGAAAATGACCTCGTCATTGTGTCGTTTCACGGCGGCGCGGAAGGATCAGCGGCGCTGATCGTCCGGGACGCCTACGAGGAGTTTCTTGGAGAAAACAGGGGAAACCCTGTCCGCTTCGCCAGAGCGGTAATAGACGCGGGCGCGGACCTTGTGTTGGGGCACGGGCCGCATGTTCCCCGCGCAATCGAAATATACCGGGATAAACTTATCGCCTACAGCCTGGGTAATTTCGCCGCGTACAGCATGTTCAATCTCACGGGTCCAAGCGGCATGGGATACGTGCTGCAGGCCACCTTATCAGCGGAGACTGGAAATATACTCTCCTTCCGTACCCCTTCCACGGTGCTTCTGCAGCCGGGAATCCCGGCCATCGACAATAAAGGCAACGCGGAAACACTGCTTCGAAAACTCTCGATGGAATTCATTGCGGGAAAACCAGACGTAAAAACCAAACGGGAAACCCTTATAAAAACCTGGGAGCAAAGCGACGCGCCTTAGTTGGCGGCTTCATTCTCGTCGAAGAAAAGCCGTCTGGCCCCGATATAACGCTTTTTGTAATACGGATGATCAATAGAAGTGATCTTAACGCAGCGGGACCATGACGACGCGTGTATGAACTTATCGTCGCCCAGGTAAATTCCCACATGCGAAGGATATCTCGCGTAAGTGCGGAAGAAGACCAGGTCGCCGACGGACAGCTTATCCCGGTCCACACCCATGCCAACCAGATATTGCTCTCTTGCCGAGCGCGGCAGCTTCATATCCAGCGTGTCGAAAACCTTCCACACAAACCCGGAACAGTCTACCCCGCTCGACGACGTCCCTCCCCACGCATACGGAGTAAACAGCATTTTCTTCGCCACGCGGACAACCTTATCCCTGGCCAACTCCAAGTCGCCGCCTTGGGGCACAACCTCCCCGGCCGGTTCTTCCTCCGTAGCGGCATGAAACTGCTCGGCGGCGGCATCTGGCCCCGGTTCATCCTCACGCCCGAACAGCACAATCCGTCGCCCCGGCACAAGAATATCGGAGTCGAGGCCGTTGCTCACCATAAGCTCTTCGACCTCCATGCCGAACTTTCGGGCGATCTTGGCAAGCGAATCTCCTTCCTCGACCGTATAGGTTTCAGGCAAAACCCTGCGGATGACGATCAGCGCCCCGGACCGTAGCCTCTTTCCTTCCCGCATACGGTTTATGCGGCGCAGGTCGTTTACCCGCACGCCATATCTGCTGGAGAGCGACCAAAGCGTGTCACCACGGCGAACCATGTGGATCTGCGGCGGACCGGCAGGAGCATCGACGGTGAAAGCTTCGTTAGGCCTGTCACCGGAACTCACATGGACATCATTGTCTTTCCCGCCGGGTGATTCCGCGATGCGCTTGGGCGCCTTTTTCTCCGGAATCTTCAGGCTTTTCCCGGCCCTGATCATGTTCGACTTCAAGCCGTTTTCCGCGCGAATCTCTTCCGTGGAAACATGGAACCGTTTAGCTATCTTGTAAAGAGTATCTCCTTCCTTTACCAGATAGGTGGCGGAAGGATCGGCCGGACAAGGCTTAAGCAGCAGAAAAAAAACCGCGGCCGGAATAACAAGTCGCCGGATCTTCATGACGCCGAAATCTTTCCATGGAGCGCAAATGTTGGCATCTTGTATTGGCCCCGTGCTTTTGCCGTTCAGATGATGGGTTGATGGCGAAGAGTGTTCGCGCGAAACAAGCCGGAAGAAAATGCTATCGGGCGCCTTTTCTCAAGTCGTTCAGAACGAGCTTTATGATAGCCTTCAGCGTCTCGAACACTCCCATTCCGGTTCTGGCGCAAGCCTCAAACTCGGGAACATTTCGCGTGTTCAACAAGGCGTGCATTTCGACAACGGAGGCGATGTCTGGCAGATCTCGCTTATTGTACTGAATTACCATGGGTACTTTTCCCATGTTGTATCCCTGTTCCTCGAGGTTCAGGCGCAGGTTTTCGAGCGACTCTATGTTGGCATCCATCCGGGCAAGCTGCGAATCGGCACAGAAGACCACGCCATCAACCCCGCGAAGAATCAGGCGTCGGCTGGCATCGTAGAAAACCTGGCCCGGCACAGTGTAGAGGTGGAAGCGGGTCTTGAAGCCACGAACCTCACCCAGTGAGAGCGGAAGAAAATCGAAAAACAGGGTGCGCTCCGTCTCGGTCGCAAGGGAAACCATCTTTCCCCGCGCGTCGTAGTTCATCCTCTTATATATGTAATGAAGGTTGTTCGTCTTCCCGCAGAGGCCAGGACCGTAATACACGATCTTGCAGTTAATTTCTTTAGAAGAGTAATTTATAAACGACATCAGCAGAACAAGCTTTCGATATCTTCCTCGGTCAATTCTTCGATCAGTACCTCCTCTCCCGTTTTTTGCTCGGCGGAGGCCAATATCCTGGACAACTCTTCGGATGCACGCCGGACCCGCAATCTGACCAAGCCGATGGATGACTGGCGGTCAAAAACCACCACCAGGATCAGCCGGTCGCCAACGACCGATATGTGCATGTTGTCTCTCTCCCCTTCATGGAAGAGGATCGAGAACTCTTTCTCTCCTATAAGGTTGGCAAGCCCCCCCGTTGCGGCGATGTTTCCCGCCGCAAGGGAGGCTAACGCGGTAACATCAAACCCTGCGGTCTCACCAGTGGACGCAATCAGCGCCCCATCTTTATCAACAAGAAATACCGCTTTCGCTAAAGCGGTGGCACGAAATTTTCTCAATACCGCCAAGAAGGCGTTGAACTCTTGTTCCCTCAAAACAAAACGACTCGGGCTGTTCATATGCAAAACGATACCATACTTGTCCTTTTATTTACAGGTATGGATTCTTGTGCATCTCCTTGAGCCTGATCCAGCGACGGTCTATTTCGGCCTGGAACCGATCCAGCGCCTCTTTCATTTCAGGGTTCAGCATGTGCTTGGTCTTGCCCATCGTCTTCAGCCACTCTGACACCGGGATTTTCTTTCCCTGCTCCTCCGGGTCGTAGTTGATCGTTGTAATGCCGCGCTCAACTTCATACAGCGGGAAGAAACAGCTATCCACAGCCGCCTGGACGCACGGAATAGCTATGCGCTCCTCGACTCTCCATGCCAGCGTGCACAAAGAAATCAGCTTTACAAAAACCACTCCCTCTTCCGCATACTTCTGCGCCTTGGCCGCTTTGCGAATCAGGTCGCGAGGATTGCTCTCGGCCGCCTGGCAAACGTACGGCGAGTTACACGCCGCAAAGATTTGCGTGGTGTCTTTATGGTGCGTCCCCTTCCCGCGCTGGAACGGTCCGTAATTGGATGTCGATGTGGACTGCCCCAGCGGCACGGTAAAGGAAAGCTGTGAGCCGGTGTTCTGGTAACCCTGGTTGTCATATTCGCAGATGATCATCCGGTGGTTGCGCATAACGGCGCCGATCGAGGGGCCCATACCGATGTCGTGCCCGCCGTCGCCGGTAATCATGATAAACGTGATCTTCTCGTCCTTACCGATCTCGCCGCGGCGTTTGCGTTCCTCGAACATCTCGACCACGCCGGAAAGCGTCGCCGCTCCGTTCTGGAACAGGTTGTGGATATAGGTGCTCCTGTGGCCGGACCAGGGATAGCCGGTGGTCACGATCATGCCGCAGCCGGTATGCCACAATGTCACGACGTGCCCCTCGATCCCCTTCAGGAACGCATTGATGCTCGCGGTCAGACCACAGCCCGGACAAGCCCCGTGCCCCTGAGTAATTCGAGAAGGCCGCTCGGTGAGGTTCCGGAGTATGTTCCCCTTTACATCCAGCTTGCCGTCTTTTTCCTCGACAGTGATAAGCCCGGTAACTTCCGCTTCTGAAAGCGGGTTGAAGGCTTTGGGCGCTTTATATGACGAGTCACCCGGATCGGCGCCGACGTAGTCGTAATAAACTTCCACCTTTCCGGTTTTGGCTATCTCAACCGCCTCGCGCAGCATCGCTACCGCGTCTTCCACGAAGAACTCTTTACCGCCCAGGCCAAACACCTTGGCCGCAATCTGCGTCCGGTTGTCCGCAAGCCCCTGAAGAGCCGCGCGAACCTCGATCGCCATTGCGCCGCCATAAGCGCCGAAGTTGTCTTGCCGATCCGCCACGACAAGCCCTTTCACATTTTTGAGAGCCGCGCGAACTTCCTCGATCGGGAACGGACGAATGAGGTTGGGCCGTATCAGCCCCACCTTAAGTCCTTCCTTGCGAAGCGCATCGACCGCTTCTTTTGCGGTCTCGGCCGCGGAGTTCAGAATGAACAGCGCCGCTTCGGCATCCTCCATACGGTATAGTTCCAGCACATCGTAGCGCCTGCCGGAAATGGCCTCGTATTCATTGAATACTCTCTTGACCACATCGTTTGCGCGCAGAATTGCTTCGGCCTGCTGCTTTTTGTTGTTGATGTAATCCGGATCGTTCATATACGAGCCGATAGTAACCGGGTTTGCCGGGTCCACCGTGGACGCCGTGGGAACAAAGGGGCCGACAAAATCGCGCACCACCTGCGCATCTTCAAAGATCTCGATCCGGCGTTTCTGGTGCGAAGTGAAGAAACCGTCATACGCGACGAAGATGGGGAGGCGCACCGACATGTCCTCGGCAATTTTCGGCGCCATGATGTTCATGTCGTAAACCGCCTGCGCGTCAGCGGCCATCAGGATCACCCAGCCTGTGTTCATCGCCAGCATGATGTCGCTGTGATCGCAGCGAATATCGAGCGGACCAGACACGGAACGCGTAACAATGTTGAACACCATTGGGAATCGCGTGCCGGACTGCACCGGAAGCTGCTCATACGAGAAGAGCAGACCGTTTGCCGATGTGGCGTTGAAAACCCGCCCGCCCGCGGTTGACGCGCCGTAACAGATCCCCGCGGCGCCATGCTCGCCGTCGCCGGGAATCATGGAAACATTGTGCTCACCCGCAGCCTTCATGCTGTCAAGCGTCTCGGCAACTTCCGTGGAGGGCGTGATGGGGTAATAACCCATAATGTGGTAGTTGATTTGCTTGACCGCCGTCGCGGCAATCTCGTTGCCGTTTTGAACAACTTTCACCTGAACGGGACGACCAATCACCGATTTCGCCGTCTGGGCCATGCCTTGATCTCCTTATTTCAGAAACTTGTGTTTTACGGTTATCTGCTCAATGTTCTGCTCAGCCTCTTTGACAGGAACAAGAGCGCCCGGCTTGCAGATATGAGTGCACCGCAAGCACCCCTTGCAGTACTGGTAATCGATTCCCCGAAGGATCATTCCTTCTTTGCCGCTTTTCGGGTCGATCCCCTTTTCCCACACAAAACAAAAGTCGGGGCAAGTGAGGTCACAATCGCCGCAGCGCACGCATTTAGAGAGATCAAGCAGCGGTATGATGCCCGTGCGACTCGTGGAGAGATCTTTGAAGCGCATGTTTCCCATTTCGAAAAGCACGCCGCCGATCGGCGCCGTTTCATAGCCATACTTGGGCACATCCCGTTGGAACGGCTTGTATTCGTACTTGCCGTCTTTCGGAAACTCCTCGATCTTCACTTCTTCGTAGCCGCGCCGCAGCGCCTCCATGTTTCCTTTCATCAGGTTGGCGTATTTCTCGCCAAACATATCGTTGACCGCCCACTCCACCGCTTTCCATTCAAAGAAACCGGAGATCTTGGCGATCGCGCCGATCATGACCATGTTGACTCTGGAGCGGGTGGCCCTGGCGATCTCCATTGCGTCGATCACGCCGATCGCGCCTCCGGAGAGCTTAAGGAAATCCCTTGCTTCCGTAGGCGTCTTGCGCGTGTTCAGAATAACCGTGGTCTTTCCCGGCGTCGCTCCGGCCGTCACCGGCACCGCTCTGATCAAAGCTTCGTGGAATATGGCCAGAATATGAGGTTCCTCGACCGGACTGTTGATGCGGACTTTGGTGTCCGCCTCGCACACACGGACAAACGCTTTTACCGGTGTGCCTTTCTTCTCGGAGCCGTATGACGCGAATCCCGCGCCATTCATTCCCATACCAATGATGGCGGCTTCCGTCAGGATCTTTCCGGCCACATTGGCGCCCAGCCCTCCAATGCTTTCCATTCGAATCTCGAAGAACCCAAGATCGTTCTTCACCGGCAACGCGACTTTTTCACAACTCTCGCTCATAACCATCTCCCCTTCGGGAAAAAGTTGGCTCCGACGCCTTTTACAGCTCTCTCCGTCCTTTAATCGCCCTGCCGACGGTTACTTCGTCGGAGTACTCCAGATCGGCACCCATCGGGAGGCCATACGCAATGCGCGTCACGCGCGCTCCCAACGGTTTCAAAACACTTCCGAGATATGAAGCGGTTGCCTCTCCTTCCGCCGTCAGGTTCGTTGCGAGCACAACCTCCGAAACCCCTCCCAACGCAACCCTATCGACAAGCTCCCGTGCATGAATATCATCAGGCATCACTCCGTCAATCGGGGAAATCGCCCCCCCTAGAACATGATAACGCCCTCTGAACTCGCCGCTCTTCTCAATCGGAACTATATCGGATGGTCCTTCAACGACACAGATCAGGTCGTCGCGTCTCAACGGATCGGCGCACAAAGAACAAGGATCTTCGTCGGCGATGCCAAGACAACTTGAGCATCGTATCACAGATTCCGGAATGCAAGAAATCGAGTTCCCAAGCTCCCGAACAAAATCGGGCGGCATTTTAAGCAGGAACAGGGCAAGCCGCGTCGCCGTCTTTTCACCGATCCCCGGAAGACGGGACAACAACTGGATAAGCCGCCGCAGCGGTTTGGGGTATACCGAACTCAAAACAGACCCGGCGGCAGCACCCCGCCCGCGATCTTGGTTATTTCGGAAGCCATCGTCTCCCGCGACCGGACAAGAGCATCGTTTACAGCCGCGCAAACCAGATCCTGCAACACTCCGATGTCATCTGGGGAAACAACTTCCTTCCCTATCCGGACAGACACGATATCCTGTCTGCCGTTCGCCGTGACAGACACCATTCCACCGCCGGAAGAACCTTCCACCTTTACAGCGGCAAGCTCCTCCTGGAGACGCTGAAACCGGTCGCGCATCTCCTGTGCCTGACGCACCATGTCGCCTAAATCATTCATGTAACCTCCGCAAGAAAACCCGCGGCTTCAGGCCGCGGCTGCTTTCTATTCCTCTTCAGGCAGCGCTTCCGTAAACAGAGCCTTTTCGCTCTCCTCGTCTCCGGCCGCCGGAACATCCGGAACTTCCGCAACCGGCGTCGCCGCCGAAAGCGGAATTATCTTCGCCAGCATGGCCCCGTTAAATACCCGGAGCGCTTCGAGCACCACAGGGTCCGAAAGAATCTGCCGCTCGAGGATTTCCTCCCGCTTGACGCCTACGTCATGCTCAGGACTTTTTTTTTCAGCCGACATCTCGAGGCGAACAGGGACAGGGCGATTTAGCGCTTCCTCGACAGCGGAAAGTACGATGCTCCACTTGTCCGGTTCCTTGAGACGCTCGATAAAAACCTCGTTGCCGCAGTAAACAACAAACTCATCCTCCCGCATCTCTCCCGACAAATGAGGCAAAAGGCCGGTCAGCACGACCTTTCGTTTCCCTTCGATGATCCGTTTCACGTTGTTCCAGACATCATTGGACAACGGGCTTTCTTTCCCGGCGGTGGTCGTGATCGCCCCGTCGCCGGACGCCGCCTGCGCGGTCGCCGGTTTCCGGGAAGAAACCACGGGCTTTGGCAAAACTTGCGGGGGGGGCGGTGCCGGAGAATCCGAAGCACCGGCTTCCAGAGCCCCGACAGCCAGCAACCCTTGCGCGTTTGCAAGGCGAAGCAGCAACAGTTCGAACCCAAAGTGAGGAAACTCGGTCCCAAGCACATCCCGCTCCGAGCGGAAGGCAATATCCAGGAAAAACATCCATTCTTCCTTCGCCCGCCTGGAGACAGCTTCCTTCATCCGTTCGAGAGAGCCCGGCGAATATCCGTACAAAAGCTCCGTGTTCCCCGTAAATGACAGGACCGCCGCATCGCGCAAAACATCAATGAGCGAGCGATAAAGATGCTTCAGATCCGCCCCGCCGGACCTAAGCGCATGGAAGCGGACAAGCGCTTGTCCCACCCCTTCCAGGACAGCGGCTAATGTCAGGTCTATGGCCGCCTCTATTCCGACCAGCCCAAGCATCCCCTCTATCAACGGGGCGGTTATGTTCCCCGCGCCCGAAACCGTCGCCTGCTCAAACAGCGACTGCCCATCCCGCATCGATCCAAAAGCGTACCTGGCCATGAGGGTTAGGGCATCCTCTTCCGCCGCCACCCCTTCGGCCGCCGCCATTTCCGCAAGCCGCCCGCGAATCTCGGCATCGGTAAGCATCCGGAAATCGAACCTCTGGCAACGGGAAAGGATAGTGTCTGGAATTTTGTTTGGCTCTGTTGTGGCCAGAATGAAAATCACATGCGGCGGCGGCTCTTCCAGCGTCTTCAGAAGGCCGTTGAAAGCCGCGGTCGACAGCATGTGAACTTCGTCAATGATATAGACCTTGTAGCGAAGGCGAGAGGGAGCGTAAGCAACTCCCTCTCTTAAACGGCGTATATCGTCTATTCCGTTGTTGGACGCCCCGTCGATCTCCTGCACATCGGCGCTGCCGCCGGACCCGGTTTCTTCGCACGCCGGACAGGATAGACATGGCGTGGAAGTGGGGCCGCTCTCGCAATTGAGCGCCCTGGCCAGAATCCGCGCGAAAGTGGTTTTCCCTACGCCTCGGGTGCCTGAAAAGAGGTAAGCATGGTGGACCTTGCCGGAGGAGATAGCATTGGAAAGGGCGCGGGAGACATGGCTCTGCCCGACGATATCATCGAACGTTTTCGGGCGCCATTTCCTTGCCAACGCCTCGTAAGCCACCGACTTTCCCCCCTGGGCCGCCAAATCATTCCAGATAAACAAGACCTTGAAGCGCCCTTCCGGGAATCCGCCGGCGGCCAGGGTGACCGACGGCACACGGAGATATGCGGCTGCCGCTGCTTCCTTCCGGACCTGACGGGGTTTACCGCTTTCCGTTGCGGCGGGCCTGACCGCCGGCGCATTCCCGTGAGGACGCCCGGACGATCCCGCGAATCCGACAACGCGGAAAACGCATTTTACGAAATTACACCGAAGGATTCAACCGGCAGGCTTTTTCACGCGAACACGCTTAAAACATCCCGGCAAGCAGGCGGTTTGGAAGATTAAAAAAGGAGATCTGTTTCTTTTTCCAATCAATTAGGAACTCCGCTTCAGTTATCTGTCCAATCTATTTGCTATGCCTATAGGCAACAAATTATAGATCACTAACGTCCCATGCTCCTGTCAATGGGAAGCGTAAACAGCACGAACATCAGTCGGATTTTTGGGGAGGTTTTGCGGCAATACAGGTCGCGGCGAGGAATCACCCAATAAGAGCTTGCCTTTCAGACAGGCGTTGATCGCGCGTTCATATATCATCCGGAACGGGGTGAATCCCCCGTGTTTAGTGGAGACCCGACCGTTTCTGTTGATTCCATGCCAATAGTTCGTTTCGTATTCGACCGGCGGAATATCGCCGATTGATTCAAATTCTGTACTATTGTTTAAAAAGGAGAATCTTAAATGACCCGATTTATACATATATGCTCGGTATTGATTGTGGTTTGTTTCGCCGCGATGGTTCAGGCGCAAGATTTTGACGCAACCAAACGCGCTATGGAAGAGTCAAAAGTACCATTTCCAGAAGCCCAATACCTCCTTGGAATTATGTACAAAAACGGTCAGGACACAGCACAGGATTATACCGAAGCCTTTAATTGTATTTTCAATGCGGCACAAAATGGATATACGGATGCCCAATACAGTCTTGGAATGATGTACGCCAACGGTCAAGGCGTAAGCCAGGATTACACGGAAGCCGTAAAGTGGCTTCGCGTGGCGGCGAGAAAAGAACATGAGGATGCTCAATATAGCCTCGGGATGATGTACGCCAACGGTCAAGGCATAAGCCAGGATTATAGGGAAGCCGTAGCGTGGTTTAACGAGGCGGCGAAACAGAAACATGCGAAAGCCTTGAAAGCGCTCGAAGCTATGAAAAGCAAGACTTCTTCGTCCGCAATGTTTCAAGCGCAAGACTTTGACTCGGTTAAGCGCGCGGAGAAAAAGGGAATCATGGAAGCTATGTTCAAGATTGGAAAGAGCTACAGCTTCGGCCGGCCTGGCGAAGCAAGTGATGATACGGAAGCCGAAAGCTGGTATCGCAGGGCAGCGGAACAGGGATATGCGGTTGCCCAGTTTGAGCTTGGGCGGGTGTACAAAAAAGGCCAAGGCGTTGCCAAAAATTATACAAAAGCCGCAAGGTGGTATCGCTTGGCGGCGGAACAGGAACACAGGGAGGCTCAGTACTGCCTTGGAGAAATGTACGAAAAAGGCCAAGGCGTTGCCCAAGATTACACAGAAGCCACAAAATGGTATCGCTTAGCGGCGGAACAGGGACACATGGATGCCCAGTACTACATTGGAAAGTTGTATGAAAAAGGCAAAAGAGTTGCCCAAGATTATACGGAAGCAGCAAAGTGGTATCGCTTAGCGGCGGAACAGGGACACATGGATGCCCAGTACTACATTGGAAAGTTGTATGAAAAAGGCCAAGGTGTTGCCCAAGATTATACGGAAGCCGAAAACTGGTATCGCCTGGCGGCGGAACAAGGAGATAAGATTGCCCAAAAAGCGCTCGAAGCCTTGGAGAAAAAACGCTATAAGCCCTGAGCCGCGGCAGTCTCGATTTGATATGACAGTTACCCCTTGAAAATCACGCAACTACCGCAGATAACCCTATAATAAAGTTTATAGCCATATAGCGACAATACTGGTATGTTTGATAGCATCGTTAATCATGAAATGCCAACACGCAATAGATGCTGGCAGAGCTTTAAGAAACCGTGATCTGTGAAATAAAATCTGTCTCAAAGGCACAAAAACCCTCTGATAATAGGTGATTATCTTAAATATGGGGAAAACGCATGATACAGATGATGACTGGTTATACGGAAGAGATTGACGAGATAGATGGTGGCATTGCCGAGGTTTTGGAGCATATCGATTTTGAGTTATTGAGAAAAAACAGCGTAGGTATCATTACCTGCCATCCAGATTTTACCCGGTCTGAATTTACCGCCAAGCTCTGCGAGAAACTGCCGTTTGACGTCATCGGTATAACAACCATGGCAAGCGCGAATCAGTATGGCATGAGCATGTACGCGCTTACCTTGACTGTGTTGACCAGCGATGATGTGGTATTCGAAACCGCCGTCTCCGAACCAATGGACCCCGGCAATTACCAAGAAAAAATCAAGGATGTTTATTCGGAAGCGGTAAAAAAACTTCCCGGCCCCCCCGCGCTGATTCTTGCTTTTTTCCCGGTTATCCAGGATGTGAGCGGGGCAATAATGCACAAGAGTTTTGACAAGATTTGCGAAGGCGTTCCGCTTTGGGGAAGCCTTGCCGCGGAAGTAGAGCTGAACTGGAATAAATGTTTTGTCTTTTATAACAGCGAGGCTCATAAGAACAAGCTTGCCATGATACTGATGCACGGCCCCGTTGCTCCAGAATTCGTTATGGTATCCTTGCCGTCTCAGAACATCAGGGAAAACCGCGGACAGATCACGAGCGCCGACGGCTGTTTGCTCAAGGAGATAGACGGCATTTCTCCACGGAAATACTTTGAGGATTTCGGCATTATCCTCATGAACAATGTGCCTGTCATAACGCCTCTGATGCTTTATTACGATGGCGACTCCAAGCCAATAACCGTAGGCGTATATTCTATATCCGATGACGGAAGCTTCCTGTGCGGCAATGAAATGCCCGTGGGCGCGTCCATAGCCATTGGCGAAATCACTTCTGAAGGCATCATTTCCACGACAACGGAAGCCATGGACAGGATCATTAAAACCGGCAAGCGTGGCGGGGCGCTGCTAATGCCCTGTATTGCCCGCTACATAATGCTGGCGCCAAATCATAATGAAGAAATGTCTCTTGTAATCAATAAACTGGAGAACGGTCATATTATGCCCTTTTTAGTGAACTACTCCGGAGGGGAGCTTTGTCCGGTACAGGATAAGACGGGCGTACTGCGAAACCGTTTCCATAACCATACTTTTATCGCCTGCGTTTTTTAGAAGGAATAAAGCGTGGAAGAATTGACGACTGCGGAGCAACAAGCCCGCATTTCTGAACTGGAAAAGCTGCTTAGAAAGAAAGAACGGGAGATAGAGCGCCTTAAAACAGCTATTGAGCAAGAGAAGGTATACGCAAACGCCAAAGCTAACCTGATTACCGCGCAAACAACCGCCCAGCGGGTCAGGGATCGCTATTTGCGTCTTTTGCTGGATAATACCCAAAACGTTATTATCTGTTTTGACCATTCGGAAAAGGTTGTTTTTTGTTCCAACGCCCTTCTCGAACTTGCGGGAATCCGGGATGGCAGCGAGAACGGCAGGAAACTTGGCGAGCTTTTGGAAGGCTTATGCGATGACACGTTTATCGAGATTATTGCCGATAACCTTTCCACATTGCTTGTTGAAAACAAGTCACGGTCCGTTCAGGCTGAAACCTGCTTTTGCGGTCGGGAGCAGCGCAAATTCCGCGTTGTTTTCTGCCCTATGGCGTCAAACGAAATAGCCAACGAAGGCGCCATCATAATTTTTCACGATGTCACCGATATTGAACGCGCCCGTGAAGACGCGGAAGCCGCAAGCCAGGCTAAATCTGTTTTTCTTGCCAATATGAGCCACGAAATGCGTACACCCATGAACGCCATCATCGGCATGACACTCATAGGCAAGGCAGCCTCGGATCTGGAAAAAAAGAATTACGCTTTTGAAAAAATCGAAGGCGCTTCAGCCCATCTTTTAGGGGTTATCAACGACGTTCTGGACATATCCAAAATCGAGGCCGGCAAGCTTGAGTTGTCCCCGGTGGAATTCAGTTTTGAAAAAATGCTCCAGAAAGTGTTCGATGTCGTCAATGTCAGCATAGCGGAAAAGTGTCATAATTTCAGCGTACATGTTGACGAAAGGATCCCGGATACGTTAATTGGCGATGACCAGCGCTTGTCCCAGGTCATCACTAATCTGCTTGCCAACGCCATCAAGTTCACCCCTGAAAACGGTGATATACGCCTAAATGTGCATTATAATGGGGAACACGATGGCCTTGTCAGCCTGCGCGTTGAGGTAAGCGATACCGGCATAGGCATAGACGAGGACCAGCAGGCCCGTTTGTTCCAATCCTTTGAGCAGGTCGAGAACAGCACAACACGTAAATTCGGCGGAACCGGGCTTGGTCTTGCCATT
>WRHP01000014.1 GCA_009783195.1 Syntrophorhabdaceae bacterium
TATTCGATTGATACTGCTCTCAAATATTATCTTACCGCCATTAACGAGATTCCTGTTAAATGTATAAATAACACGCTTATCGGCAGGACTTTCGGGATCAACGTAAAACATATTGGTAACGTCTTTTATGCCGCCATTACCAGGTCCTGAACGTCGATAACCACTATGATATTCCCCATCACGTAATATCTCCTGTGGAAAGATATTAAATTCGAAGGTTGTACCACCGTCGTAAGAGATATGAAATGCGCCATTCGAAGTACCTATATAGACAATGTTGTTATCGGCAGGATCAACCGCAATCCTGCTAACCCGCGTAAGGGGTTTAAAATTAGGCTGTATATTATCCCAAGTGTCGCCGCCATCGACCGACTTCCACAACCCGCTCGCCGTTGCGCCGGCGTAGATGATATTCGGATCGGACGGATCAAAACAATAGGTGTCGGTTGTCCCTTTAAAATAGAGTGTTTTCCACTGATTGCCACCGTCTTTAGTTAAAAAAGTGCCGGTCATATCACACAAGGTCATCATCACGTCCTTATCGTGCGGGCTTATTACCGGCACAAATACTGTCCCGCCGCCGCCGGGTCCTATCGGAATCCATTCGTCGCAGTTATCGCCGATTAAACAGGATGGTTGCGTACCCGACCCGCACGAATTAAATAATACGGTCAGTAACATAAAACATACGGCTGAAATATGCCGTAAAAGGTTTGTCTTTTTTGATTTCATCATATTTGTTTTTTTTGAATAGTAACTCTTTCCTAATTCCGTATCAAGTGCAGCATGACAGTTCAGAATGACCTCGTAAATCTAAAATCTAAATTGTAGTTGTTTTCCTGAAGGGTAGATACCCTTTGCTCCCAGATATTCCTCCATGCGAAGACACTCATTCCACTTGGCGCACCGCTCACTGCGGGCGACTGAGCCAACCTTGATCTGTCCTGCGTTTGATGCGATTGCGATATGCACAATTGCAGTATCTTCGGTCTCGCCGGAACGATGAGACACGACGGCGGTCCACCCGGCGCGCTTGGCCATCTCGATGGACTCTACGGTTTCGGTTACCGTGCCTATCTGATTCAGTTTGATGAGAATCGAATTGGCCGCTCCTTGCTCGATCCCTTTGCGCAGAATGGAGGGGTTTGTTACAAACAGGTCGTCTCCCACGATCTGGATCTTCCCGCCCATGGCGTCGGTAAACATCTTCCAGCCTTCCCAATCGTCCTCGGAAAAACCGTCTTCTATGGAAATGATGGGGTACTGCCGACACAGCCCTTCATAAAGCTTGACCATCTGGGCGGCATCCCGCTTTGATCCGTCAGACTTTCGGAACGTATATTTCCCTTTCTCTCCGAACTCTGACGCGGCGACATCCAGCGCGATGAAGATATCTTTTCCCGGCTTGTAGCCGGCTTTCACAACCGCCTCCAGAATCACTTCGATCGCCTCGGCGTTCGAACGCAAGGATGGGGCAAAGCCGCCCTCATCGCCAACGTTTGTGTTCAATCCTTTCCCTTTAAGAACTTTCTTCAGGTTATGGAATGTCTCCACTCCCATCCTGAGAGCATCCGAGAAGTTCTTCGCGCCGGCAGGCATTACCATAAATTCCTGGAAGTCAACGTTGTTGTCGGCGTGAGAGCCACCGTTCAGAATATTCATCATCGGAACGGGAAGCATGTATCCGCCCACTCCTCCAAGGTACCTGTACAGCGGCAACCCGCACGCGTCAGCGGCCGCGCGGGCCACGGCCATCGAGACTCCAAGAATTGCGTTGGCTCCCAGCTTCCCTTTATTGTGCGTTCCGTCGAGATTGATAAGCATCCGGTCAATCGCCGCCTGCTCCACCGCGTCAAGCCCGATAAGCTTGGGGGCAATCACCTGGTTGACATTACGGACTGCCTTCGTCACGCCTTTTCCCATGTAGTATTTCGGGGCGCCGTCGCGCAGTTCAACCGCTTCCCTGGTGCCGGTGGAGGCCCCGGAAGGCACAATGGCGCGCCCTTCCGCTCCAGACTCGAGAAGCACCTCGACTTCAACCGTCGGATTGCCGCGGGAGTCGAGCACTTGTCTTCCGTGTACATCGATGATCATCGTCATGCGCATCTCCTTGAATTCAAATAATCCGGATCGCTGATGCACAAACCGCTTGTATCTCTGGCGACGGACGCCACAAACTTATCAAACGCGCGCCGAAGTTAAATTGGCGCGACCAAAGCGCTCCGCCGGTTTCCACCCAACGAATACCGCCTCGGCAAAACAAGCCGAAAAATCAGCAAGGCGCAAGAATCTAAAAACTCTTTGCGCCGGTTTTCGTTCATAAAAATACGCCCCGGCCACCTTGCTTAAGGTACGGCCGGGGCTAAATTACCGAAGCCGCGAACAATGGTCGCTGCCTGTTACTTTTTTTTGCCGCCAATCGCTTCTTTGAGAACTTTGCCAGGCGTAAACTTGGGAACCTTGGCAGCTTTGATCTTTATGGCCTCGCCGGTCTGAGGGTTGCGTCCCATGCGAGCCTTCCGGCTAGTGACTCCAAAGGTGCCAAAACCGGTTAAGGTCAACTTGTCTCCTTTTTTAAGGCATTTGATGACCGCATTCTGGAACGCTTCGACAGCTGATTCCGCCTGACCCTTCCCTATTCCCGCTCCCGCGCGAATGGCCTCGACCAGTTCTGCCTTCGTCATATTGCCGACCTCCATCAATTTTTATAAAGCTCCCCGGTGTACGGAGAAAAACAGCGAAAAACACGACATCACTTTGAACTTGGATTAGTTTTACAAACCCCGAACTCATTAATACTGAAAGGAGTTCGCATGTCAAGGCTAAACGATGTCTTTTGAAATCGAACGACTTACAAAAAGAACTTAGCGAACAGTACGGGTATAATAAAATGTTATGCTTCGAAACCGTAAACTCATCACCTTCATGGGCATATCGCTACTGTTCCACGTGGCCATGCTCCTGTTTGCTTATCTCTTCCCTTCGGCTCCGCCTAAAAAGGAAATAGTAACGGAGGTCAGTATCGCGGATATCCCGCGCTCCGAAGATTTTCTGCCTTCAAAGCCCGGCATCATTGAAGGACAACGTCCGACCGCGCCGCCGCCCACGCAAAAAGAAGATATGCTTGGACGAGTCCCCGACCTTCCCGTTAAAACAGATCTGCCGCCGGAAAAATCGTTCCCCGCTCCTCGCCCTGACGAGAAAGAGCAGCGACAAGCAAAAACCGAGAAGGCACGGCAGGCAAAAGCAACAGAGGCGGAACAAGCAGACGCCACTGAATCACAGAGCGCGTCTGACACAGAACCATCAAGTCTTACAGAATCTCCGGAAAGCCAGCCTTCTTCTTCAGGAGATTCGCCACGCTCTCTTCGCGATCTCACCCCAACGCTGGGAAAACTGGTGATGACCCAAAACGAACCGTCCGGCGGACGAGGTGAAGGAGAATCGCGCGGCAGCGCCGCAGGCACCGGAGGAAAAGCTTCCGAGAATAAAGGTGTCGTAGAAGAAAGCGGTGGCGGCTTCCGGCTGACATCGTTGAACGCGCCGGAAATTCAGTACATCTCCTATTTCGCGTCGATCAAGCGAAAAATAGAGCTTGTATGGCAATACCCGTACGATGCGGCCGTACAAGGAATCCAGGGAGAACTGCAGATTGATTTCGTGATAGGGCGAAACGGCAAACTGGAATCAGTCGAGTTGGTACGAGGGTCCGGCTACAAAATTCTGGACGAAGAAGCAATCAGGTCGATACGGAAAGCGGCTCCTTTCGATCCTATTCCAGCAGAGTACAACATCCCCAATCTCCAAATCCGGGGAAGGTTCGTTTACACGCACGGCGGCAAGCTGCGCATCATGCGCTGACCCGGCGGCTTTACCTTTGTTCTTAAAATCAAAACGCTTCGCGTTTCACGCGAAGCATCCATACCGCGCATTCCAGATAAAAAATAAAGCCGCTTCCATTCCGGATTGGAATTATCCCTCCCCGGAATACTTTTCGTAATCGTCAGCAGACAGCAGGAAATCCATTTCACCGCAATCAGAAGGCGTGATTTCCAGGAGCCACCCTTCGGCGTATGGATCGCGGGTGACATTTCGCGGAACAATTTCCGCAACGGAGTTCGCGTCCACCACGCTCCCCGTAAGAGGAGAAACGATCTCGAAAACAGTGAGAGAAGACCCTACAAGCCCTATCGGTTCCCCGGCCGCTATCGCTGTATCCCTATTTGGCAATCCCACGGAAACAGCGTCTCCCAGAAACCTTCCAGGAACGTGGGTCAACCCCATGCGTATTTTTCCGCCGGAAACCGGAAGCGCCCATATGTGCGACCTCGAGTACCTTCGGTCGGAGGGAGGGATCATTTCAGCGACCGCGTGGCCGCTTCGTATGTATTCTGGAGAAGCATGGCGATGGTCATCGGGCCGACCCCACCGGGCACAGGGGTGATGGCCCCCGCAACCTCCTTCGCTTCATCGAAGGCAATGTCGCCACATAGCTTTCCCTGATCGTCCCGGTTAATTCCGACGTCGATGACAACCGCGCCGGGCTTGATCCAGGAACCCCTGATCATCCGCGCTTTCCCCACCGCCGCAATCACCACATCGCCGCTGCGAACCACGGAGGACAAATCTTCGGTCCGGGAGTGACAAAGAGTGACTGTCGCGTGACGAGACAAAAGAAGCATGGCCACAGGCTTTCCCACGAGATTGCTGCGTCCCACGACCACGGCATGCTTTCCCTTGAGCTCTATTTTCTCATGGTCGAGCATCCGCATGACTCCGTACGGCGTACACGGTATAAATCCGGCGTCACCCGCAAACAGAAGGCCGGCGTTTACCGGATTAAGGCCATCGACATCTTTTGCCGGGTCAATCGCCTTTATCACTTTTCCGGAATCAATATGCTTTGGAAGCGGCAGTTGCACGAGAATTCCGTGGACGGAGGGGTCGGCGTTCAGACGCGACACCACCTTCAACAACTCCCGCTCCTCCGTCTCCGTCGGAAGTTCGATCATGCGAGAAAGAAACCCGGCTTCGTCAGCGGCCTTTTCCTTGTTGCGAACGTAAATCCTGGAAGCGGGGTCCTCTCCGACAAGAACCACAGTAAGTCCGGGCCTAACTCCGGTTCGCGCAACCAGCTCCGCGACTTTGGTTTTGACTTCCGCGCGAACGGAGGCGGCGATAGCCTTTCCGTCGATCAAGGCCGCAGTCATCCGGACCTCTCTTGAAAACTCTTTTTTTATTTTTCTCTTTTTAGTCGGGATCGGTCGACAGCTTCGGCAAAGGCCGCGTTGACATAGCGGGAGCGGACGCTCCTTTTTTCTTTCCCGCCGTCTGGCCTTTTTCCGGAGCCGGAAGCTGCGATTTTTTTCCGTAGTCGGTGGCGTAAAACCCGCTCCCCTTGAAAATAACCGCGCCGCTTGATATTTTCCGCTCCGACGCGCCGCCGCACTCTTCGCATTTTACCCGCGGGGTCTCGTTCATCCCGTGAATCCGCTCGGTAATTGCCCCGCATTTTTTGCATATGTATTCATAAATCGGCATATCTTTTTTAATCCTCCGTAGCGCCTGTTTCGCTGCAACAGAAAAGGCGCTCCCCGGACCGCGTAGCCCGGAGAGCGCCATAAGCGCTTGTTTATCTTAATACAGATTTCCGCCCGGAGACGACGGATGAATCGGCATCGGGTTGCTGGATTTCTCTTCCGGCTTGTCGGCAATGGCGCACTCGGTGGTGATCATAAGGCTTGCCACCGACGCCGCGTTCTGCAGCGCCACACGGGTAACTTTCGTCGGATCAAGAATACCGGCCTTCATCAGGTCTTCGAACTCCTCGGTGCCGGCGTTATATCCGTAGTTCCCCTTGCCGGTCTTGATCTTGTCGACGATAACGCCGCCGTCCTGGCCGGCGTTGATTGCGATCTGCTTGGCAGGCTCAATCAGCGACCGCTTCACGATGTCCACGCCCGCCTGCTGGTCGATATGGTCCAGCTTCATTGTTTCAAGAACGCTCGCCGCCCGGATGTAAGCAACGCCGCCGCCGGGAACGATCCCTTCTTCGACCGCCGCGCGAGTCGCGTGCAGCGCATCTTCGACACGGGCCTTTTTCTCTTTCATCTCGGCCTCGGTGGCCGCGCCGACGTTGATCACGGCGACGCCTCCGACAAGCTTGGCCAACCGTTCCTGGAGCTTCTCTTTATCGTACTCGGAAGAAGTTTCCTCGATCTGGGCGCGGATCTGCTTCACGCGCGCTTCGATTTCGGCCTTCTTGCCGGCGCCGTCGATGATCGTGGTATTTTCCTTGTCGATAACGACACGCTTTGCGCGGCCCAGATCGTTCAAGGTGACCGCTTCGAGCTTGATTCCCATTTCTTCGGCAATCGACTTGCCGCCGCTGAGGATCGCGATGTCCTCAAGCATGGCTTTCCGACGGTCCCCAAAGCCGGGAGCCTTGACAGCGGCTACGGACAGGGTGCCGCGCAGCTTGTTTACAACCATGGTGGCCAGCGCCTCGCCCTCGACATCCTCAGCGACGATCAACAGCGGCTTGCCGCTGCGCGCGATCTGCTCGAGTACCGGGAGAAGGTCCTTCATATTGGAGATCTTTTTCTCATGGACAAGGATATACGGCTCGTCGAGAACAACTTCCATCCGCTCCGGGTCCGTGACGAAATAAGGGGAAAGGTAGCCGCGATCAAACTGCATGCCTTCGACGATCTCAAGGGTGGTCTCCATACCCTTGGCTTCTTCGACCGTGATGACGCCTTCTTTGCCGACCTTGGACATAGCCTCGGAAATGATGTTGCCGATAGTCTCATCGTTATTTGCGGAGATGGTCCCTACCTGCGAGATCTCCTTGGGGTCTTTGGTCTGCTTGGACATCTTCTTCAGTTCGGCGGTAACAGACTCGACCGCCTTGTCGATCCCGCGCTTGAGGTCCATCGGATTGTAGCCGGCGGCGACAAGCTTTGCGCCTTCGCGGTAGATCGCCTGCGCCAGAAGAGTAGCGGTAGTAGTGCCGTCGCCGGCCACATCGCTCGTCTTGGAGGCGACTTCCTTCACCATCTGCGCGCCCATGTTTTCGTATTTATCAGACAGCTCGATTTCCTTGGCAACCGTCACGCCGTCTTTGGTTACTACCGGGGAACCGAAAGACTTGTCGAGGATGACATTGCGGCCCCGAGGGCCGAGGGTGACTTTGACCGCATCCGCCAACGCGTCGACGCCCGTCTTGATCTTGGAGCGGGCCTCCTCGCTGAATTTCAAAATTTTCGCCATGTTGCCTTATCCTCCTTCTTCGGATTCTTTGTGTATATTTTGATTTCAGGTTTTACTTGGAGATGACAGCGAGAATGTCGTCTTCGCGCATGATCAGATGCTCGACGCCGTCGACTTTTATGTCGGTTCCGGAGTATTTCCCAAACAGAATGCGGTCGCCTTCTTTCACTTCACAGGGAATGCGGGAGCCGTTATCGGCCACCTTGCCGGGACCCACCGCTACCACCAGGCCTTCCTGCGGCTTTTCCTTGGCGCTGTCGGGGATGATGATTCCGCCCTTGGTTTTCGTTTCCTCTTCCATCCGCTTGATCAGTATTCTGTCCTGCAACGGCTTGACTTTCATGCTTACCTCCTCCTCCTTGATATGGAATGATGCTTCAAATCGCTTTGTCGTTGTTAGCACTCGTTTTTATCGAGTGCTAACAACGATCATAACGAAGCGCTCAAAGTCCTGTCAAGAAAATTGCGATGCCGGGTAAAAAAGCAGAAAAATTCAGAGCTTACGACGAAACATTTCTTCTTCGAAATATTTCTTATAAAGGATGTCCCACTCCCGTTCGCCCTCATGTACGCGACGGGAAAGACGGGAAATCTTCTCGCGGGCAGCGGCGTCCGCCCCCTCCTCCATACGAGCATACGACAGCAGTACCGCCTTGGCCTCGCGGTGCGCGGCGGATTCGTCAGTAAACACAGCCGCCTCCGCCTTCTGGAGAGACTTGCGGACAAGATGAGCCAAGTGTGAAATACGCGCTTCCGTCAAACGCACCTGCTTTACCTCCGCTATAAAACAATGCCCCGCTCATGCGCGAGGCGTTCCTTGATCTTCTGGAAGAGAATCCGCGTATTGGCCTGCATCGCATCGGCCTTCCCCACATGGCGGTCAAGCAGTTTGGCCGCTTCCAGATCGAGATCCTCTTCCCGCTGAATGTCTTTTCTTATTTCGGCGGCCATCCTGGCCACAACAGCCTCATCAGCTTCCTTCGAGCGAATAAGCCCCTTCGATTTCCAGCGGGAAAGAATCTCCGCGCAGATGCGCCGGATCTGTTCGTCTGTAAGTTTCATCCGGGCCTCCCGCCGCGCCGGCTTCCGCTGACCCATTTTCGGAAATCGGAGCCGATTATCCCTTTCTTCCTGTATCTTTCCATCGAAACCGCGCAGGGGCAATCTCTTACTTCTTTTTCTATGGACGCCATGGCGGCAATGGCAATTTCGGGAATGGCGTTTTTTGCAGCCTCCACCGCCGAAACTTCCTTTTGAGGCAACATTCCTTCGAACAGATCGCCAGGGCGATACGGGAGATCGCGCACTCCTTCCGCGTAATTCGTCACGTAAGCCACCGCGGCGTAGCAAATTTCGAGCTCTCGGGCGAGGAAGGCTTCGGGGCACAGCGTCATGCCGACAAGATTTGCCCCGGCCATGGCAAAGAAGCGGATCTCGGCGGCCGTTTCGAGCCGCGGCCCCTCGGTGCAAGCGTAGACGCCGCCTGAATGAAGCCGGGAGACAGAGTTGTTCTTATCCGCAGCGGCACGAAACGCAACCCGAAGCGCCTCGCAGAACACGGGATGCTGCCTGATAAAGCCTATGCCGCCGTTTTCATAAAAAGTCGACGGACGGCTCCGCGTAAAATCGAGGAGGCCGTCAGGTAGAACCAGATCGCCTGGGCGGTATTTTTTGGAGATAGCTCCCGGTCCCGTCCAGGAAAGAATCCTCTCCACCCCCAACAGCTTCGCCGCATAGACGTTGGCACGGTAATTTACATAAGAGGCTGTCTTTTCGTACCCTCGCTCGCCGTGACGGGACAAAAAGAGATACCGGAAACCGTCTTTATGAAAATCGTGGACAGGGTTAGAGAGACCATAAGGAGTGCGAACCCGCCGGGAAGAAAGACACTCCCCCAAGATCCCCGAAGGAAGGGCATATGCTCCTGATCCTCCCAACAGGAGGATCCGCGGCTTCCCGCAAAAGGCAGCGCGGCTCAGAATAAAACCCGTACGCCCATAAGCGCGTTCCAGCCGCTCAAATCGACGTTGAAACCCTCAAACCTGGATTTGATCCAGTGATACCGCCCTTCCATATTCAAGGCAACTCTTGGGGTCAGCCAGAAGTCCATCCCAAAAGACATGTACCCGCCTAAATCCGCCGTATCGTCTTTTACGCCTCTTTTTTCGTCGAGGCTGGCAAAATATATCCCCAACCCCGCGCCTATATAAGGCTCAACGACAGGATTGGGAATAATCAGCCGACCGCCGACCGTAAGCGGCAACACGGAAAGATCTCCATCGTAAACATTGCTTTTCGATCCGAAATATCCGACCGATCCCTCAACCGCGAAAAACGGCGTTAGGCGGTTGCCGAAAATTACGTTGAAGGCAAAGCCGGTATTATAGGTCGCCAGGCCGTCGCGCCAATCATCATTGGGCTCGTAAAAACCCAACTGGACGCCGACATACCCCGGGCCGTAATTCATGTGGGTCTGCGGCGGAACCGCGGCGGCTCTCGGGGGAGAAGACGACGCCGGAGGCGGTGGCGGTGGTAGTGAAGAAGGCTCTTCTCTCGTGTATCCCCGTTCATACCGATCATATTCGGCGGCAAAAGCTGCCCCGGCCAAAACCGCCATTACCACCAACGCTGTCGACAAAACCACAGCTTTTCTCATCACAACCTCCTTTAATCACCGAAGCAATGATACCGGCTTCGAGGATATAATGAGCATATTTTGCAAACAACCAATTACAAAATAATACGAAGCGGTCGCAAAAGAAATTCATGATCATTACTATGAAGACAAGAGTTGATCCAGCTTATGAAAAGGCGCAATCCGAGGGCCTTGGTCACTGACATTTGATAAATTCGCCGACCTGACGGTGACAATTCGAACCTTTGTCCAGGCGACGGAAAGGACGCTTACGATCCGTAAACTAATCCTGCTGGCTCTCGCGGCAACGCTGTTGATTTTCATTGTTCTGCTTTTCCGCGCAAGCATGCTGTATATCAAGTTGGGAAACGACTTCGCGGGAGACTCCTGGGAAATCCCTTCGATACTATACGGACGTCCCACAAAAATCCGTGTCGGGGATCACTTGGGGAACTTGAGGCTCGAGGAGCGCCTGAAAAGACTCTCCTACACGAAGGTCTCCGGGACCCCGGATCGTCCAGGAACCTATTCCCTGGAATCTGGGCGAGCCCGGATATTCACCCGCGGCTACCGTATATATGAACTCCCTTCAAGCGGCGGCCCGGCGGAACTGGAAATCCGCAACGGCAGGGTTGCGTCCATCGTCACGCGGGCTGGAAACCCGCTTGAGTCGGTCCGCATCGAGCCGGAAGAAATTGCGCGTATCCTGGGACCCAAGAGGGAATCCCGCCGGCTGATTCCTCTCTCTTCTATCCCCGACTCGATGAAGAACGCGGTGATCGCCTCCGAGGACACGCGTTTCCATTCCCATCGTGGGATCGATTTCGTCGGAATCGCGCGAGCTACGTTAACCAACCTCAAGGATCGACGCTTTACCCAGGGCGGCTCCACCATCACGCAACAGGTGGCGAAAAACTTCTTCCTGTCTCCGAAAAAAACCCTGATGCGGAAACTGCGCGAAGCCGAGCTTGCGATCATCCTCGAGTTGCGGTTCACGAAAAACGAAATTCTGGAAATGTACCTGAACAAGATCTATTTCGGGCAGGACGGCACCGTCGGGGTATACGGAATAGAGGAAGCCGCGCACTTCTATTTCTCGAAGGAAGCTTCCGACCTGACTCTCGAAGAGTCGGCGCTTTTGGCCGGAATCATCCGATCTCCGAACCGCTACTCCCCTTTTAAAGACAAGCGCGCGGCCAAAGAACGGCGAAACACGGTCCTTAACCAGATGCGCCGCATGAACATGATCAGCGAAGATGAACTGCGCGTAGCATTAACATCTCTTTTGGTCGTCCAGCCGCAACCAACCAAGCCGCGGCTTGCGCCATATTTCATGGACTATATCCAGCGGATCACGGCCGAGGAACTGGGAGACGAGGAACTGTTCCGCACCGGGTACCGCTTCAACACGACGCTTGATCCGCTCCTTCAATCGTTGGCGGAGAAAGCTGTCGCCGAAGGATTGGCCGAAATAGACAAGACGCTTCCTCCCTCCGACGAGCCGCTTCAGGCGGCGCTGGTGGCAGTGGACCCGGCCACCGGAGAAATGATCGCCATGGTCGGAGGGCGGGAGTACGGCATCTCCCAGTTCAACCGGGCCACAAGCGCCAGACGGCAGCCCGGAAGCGCCTTCAAGCCTTTCGTCCTGCTGGCTGCGATGCGGCAGACGTTAGAAGGCAGGGGTGGGATCACCCTCTCGACGACAGTCTCGGGCGAACCAATCACTTTCAAGACCCCCCAAGGACCGTGGACGCCGTCAAACAGCGACGGGAAAACATACGGAAACATCTCCGTGCGGACGGCGATCGAGAACTCCGTAAACACCGCGACTGTCCGGCTCGCCGACGAAGTGGGGCTCGATGAAGTGGTAAAAACCGCCAAGGCCGCCGGAATCACAAGCCGCCTGCCCTCCTTGCCTTCCATGCCGCTTGGAAGCTTCGAGGTAACCCCTATGGAGCTTGCGTACGCTTACACGACAATCGCCTCGCGGGGAATCCGGTTCGATCCGTTTCCGCTGTTCTCCATTACGAACGCCGACGGCGGGATCATCTCGGAAAAAAGGGGGCGCAATGAGCGGACGATTGATCCGCGCACGACATACCTGACCGCCTACGCAATGGAAGGGACGATTGAGCGCGGCACAGGGAGAATCGCCAGGGCATTGGGAATCCGCTTCACGGCATCCGGCAAGACCGGCACGACGAATGACAACCGGGACTCCTGGTTCGTCGGTTTTACTCCAGACATCGTTTGCGCCGTCTGGGTGGGATACGATTCCGAGGCCAACACAAAGCTGACCGGCGCGCGCGGGGCGCTGCGCATCTGGTCGCGCTTCATGCGGTCCGTTTATCCCGAAGCGGAACCGACGGCCCTGACACCCCCCGACGGTGTGGAATTCGAGGAGATTGACCCCGCCTCTGGCTTTCTTGCCACAAGCAACTGCACACAGAAGTTTCGGGAAGCGTATCTGATCGGTACAGCCCCTAAAGATACTTGCCCCATCCACCCGGTAAGCCCGGCTTTGGACATTTTCCGTAAAGGATTCAAAAGCCTTGGCGATTATTTCCGGAGCCTGTTCAAGTAATGGATTTTCTGATATAAAAGCTGACTTTAATCCGAGGAAAGAAGCAAACCAGCCATGGATTACAAGGACACCCTGAACCTGCCGCAGACAGATTTCCCGATGCGGGCAAACCTCGCCCAACGCGAACCCGAGACGCTTGCCCGGTGGGACACGATGGATCTGTACCGGATGATGCTGGAACACCGTAAAGACCGTCCCACCTTCGTCCTCCATGACGGCCCGCCGTACGCAAACGGCCATATCCACATCGGGCACGCGCTGAACAAGATCCTTAAGGACATCATCATAAAGCACCGCTCGATGACAGGTCACCTCTGCAAGTACATCCCCGGCTGGGATTGCCACGGCCTGCCTATCGAACACCAGGTGGACAAGACGCTTGGCGAGAAGAAAGAGACAATCCCGACGGATGTAAAAAGACGTCTCTGCCGTGAATACGCCGAAAAGTTCATCGACATACAAAGAAAAGAGTTCAGGCGCCTTGGCATCCAGGGCGATTGGGAACACCCGTACCTGACGATGAAATACGAATATGAAGCGCAAATCTTGCGGGAGATGGGGCGCTTCTTTGAGTCGGGAGCGGTCTACCGCGGAACAAAGCCGGTCTACTGGTGCATGACCTGCCGCACCGCTTTGGCCGAAGCCGAAGTCGAATACGCGGACCATGTCTCCCATTCCGTCTACGTTAAGTTCCCGTTCATCGACCCGCCGGAGAAGATCCACCCGGCGCTGGCGGGGAAAAAGGTCTCCTTTGTCATATGGACAACCACACCCTGGACCATTCCGTCAAATCTGGCCGTAGCGATGCATCCGGATTTCGATTACGCCGCCATAGAGGCTCAAGGCGAAGTCTTTGTCGTCGCCAACGAACTGGCCGATCGGTTTATCGAAGAAACAGGCCTTCACGACGCGAGCAAAATAGCCGTGTTCCGCGCGGATGGCCTGGAACGGCTACGCTGCAAGCACCCGCTCTTTGACCGGGACTCTATTCTTGTTTTGGCCGATTACGTGACGCTTGACACCGGTACCGGCCTGGTCCACACCGCGCCCGGACACGGACGCGAGGACTACGAAACCGGCATTAAATACGGCCTCCCGGTCTATGCGCCGCTCGATGACAACGGGCGCTTTACAAAAGATGTTCAATTCTTCGCGGGCAAACAGGTCTTTGAGGCAAACCCTCTGGTGGTCGAAAAACTGGAAGAAGCTGGCGCGCTCATGCGGCAAGGGAAGCTCACCCACTCCTACCCGCACTGCTGGCGCTGCAAATCGCCTATCATCTTCCGGGCGACGAAACAGTGGTTCATCTCGATGGACAAAACAGACCTTAGGGAAAAAACGCTCTCCGAGATCCGCAAGGTGCGCTGGGTCCCCGACTGGGGACAGGAGCGGATCGAAGGGATGATCGCCAACCGGCCCGACTGGTGCATTTCCAGGCAGCGTTCCTGGGGTGTGCCTATCGCCGTTTTTCAGTGTACCGAGTGCGAGCGCCTGCTCATGGACCGCCCGATCATCGACCGCGTTGCCGACTTCTTCGAAAAGGAAGGAGCGGACGCCTGGTTCAAACGGGAAGCGGCGGAACTACTCCCGCCGGGAACAACATGCCCGGATTGCGGAAAATCGTCCTTCCAGAAAGGATCCGACATCCTGGATGTGTGGTTCGACTCCGGAGTCTCTTACGCCGCCGTGTGCGAAGGAAAGGAGGCGCTTGGAATACCAGCGGATCTGTACCTCGAAGGCTCGGACCAGCACCGCGGCTGGTTCCATTCCTCAATCCTCGCTTCGGTTGGAACTCGCGGCTTTGCCCCCTACCGCAGCGTACTCACACACGGGTTCGTTGTAGACGGCAAGGGCGAGGCGATGCACAAATCCAAAGGAAACGTAATTGCCCCTGAGGAGATCATCAAGAAAAACGGCGCCGAGCTTCTGCGCTTGTGGGTTGCCGCCGCGGATTACCGGGACGACATCCGGCTGTCCAAAGACATTCTCGACCGGCTTACGGAAGCGTATCGCAGAATCCGCAACACCATCCGGTACCTGCTTTCAAACTTGAGCGATTTCGTGCCCGGCTGGGAGACGGTTCCGTTCGAAAAAATGGAAGAGATCGACCGGTATGCCCTTGTCACGTTCCAGCAACTCGTGTCGAAGGTGCGAAACGCTTACGAAAATTACGAGTTCCACATCGTCTATCACTCGGTAAATGATTTTTGCGCCGTTGACTTATCCTCGTTTTATCTGGATGTCCTGAAGGACCGGATATACTGCTCCGACGCCAACGCCCCCAGCCGCAAATCCGCGCAGTCGGCCATCTTCGAAATCGCAAAAGGGATGCTGACGCTGATCGCTCCGGTTTTGTCTTTCACAGCGGAAGAGGCATGGGGATACCTGCCCAATCACCTTGGGAAAACGGAAAGCGTCTTTTTGACCGACATGCACGAGGCGCAAAATCTGCCCGACGCCGACGGACTGTCCGCGCGCTGGGAGCAGATCCTTGCGCTTAGGTCCGAAGTGGCCAAACCGCTGGAGACCGCGCGCAAAGAAAAACTCATCGGAAGCAATTTAGACGCGCTGGTGACTGTGACTCCCGGCCCGTTTTCCGGCCTGATGGAGTCTCATCTACAGGCGATCCGTGAAACGCTCATCGTATCCGGCATCCAGATCGGCGACCTTTCAGGCCCGGATTTGTACGAAAGCGCAACGTTTCCCGGCCTCAAAATCAAGATTGAAAAAGCGCCATGGGAGAAATGCGAGCGGTGCTGGACCCACGCGCCGGAGGTCGGCACGCTTGACGGAAGCCCCGACCTGTGCGGTCGCTGCGCCGCTGTGATAGGCAAGTGACATGCCGCCGTCGGCAGGCGCAAGAACCATCTTTGCTTCTCTTTTGGTGGCGCTGCCGGTTGCCGTAGCCGATCAGGTTACTAAAGTGTGGGCGGCCGCCCGCCTTCTCCCGCATGAAGTAACGGAGGTCATCCCCGGCTGTTTCAACCTTGTCCATGCCCGAAATCCCGGAGTGGCTTTTAGTCTGTTTGCCGGTTTTGATGAACGATGGGTGCGCCCGACCTTGACGGTCATAACTATCCTGGCAATAGGCGGGCTGCTCGCCGCTTCCCGATCCCTCTCCGGCAAACGATCAGGGCTATGGGGGCTTGGGCTGGTCATCGGCGGAGCGGTCGGAAACCTGATCGACCGGATAAGGCTTGGCTACGTAATCGACTTTATCGACGTCTACCTTGGCCGCTTCCACTGGCCCGCTTTCAATGTCGCGGATATAGGCATCACCGTGGGAATCTGCCTGCTCGCCGCGGATATGATCTTCGAAAATAAATCAGCGTAAGGTAAAACCGGGCAAACCCAAATCAAGGAAGCGCGCCGCCGACCACCATCCGAATCGCGTGATTGCCGTAGTCGGCGATATAGACGTTGCCGCGTGAATCGACCGTAATGCTGCGCGGATCGTACAGTTGCGCTTCGGTTGCCGGACCGCCGTCACCCGAAAACCCTAAACTTCCATTGCCGGCAAATGTCCGTACAACATTTTCGGAAGTAATGTGCAAGACACGGCTTTTACCCTCTTCAACGAAAAAGATCTTGCCTGTTATCGGATTGTAGTCAACGACACGAGGTTTTACCGGCGCCATGGCAAGAGGCGCCACTCCTTCTGAAAAAGGTCTTTTATTTACGTCATCCGCGACAAGATATCGAACATCGCTGTCTAAAAGATTTAATTGCATAATCCGGTTATTTCCGGTGTCGGCAATTATCAAGGAGCCACTTTCCGAAGCATATGTGATCCCGGATGGTTCGTTGGCCGAGTAACAATTAAATGGCTCCGTAGCGCCGCACAACGCGCCATCCTTGACAAAATTAGGCACAGTTAAATCAGAAATTTGGTGGAAATAGACCCGCGAATCGACGTGGTTCACAAAAAACAACAAGTTACTGCTTACAACGGCAAGGTTGAACCAGTCCCAGCCTGCGGGACTGATTGCCTTGCCGTCGTACATGACCTTCAGGATTTCGCCTTCGTCGGAAATTTTGATGATCTGGTTCGAATAGGTGGACAGGTATATGTTGCCTGCCCGATCGACATCTATGTCAGAAGCAAAACCGACGGGAGCGGAAGAAGCGTCGATACCAACAATGTTACCGGCGTCGGCTGGGCCAAATCCGCCGTTTCCGGCAAAGTTTGAGACATAGCCGTAGCGATCGATCCGTTTTACTTTTCCGTTTTCGGCGGACGAAAAATAGATCGAGTCATCCGGCCCCGACTTGACAGCCGAAGGATTCCTGGTTTTTGCGGCGCTGCTTAGACCTCCGTCGCCAGAATCGCCGGACACGCCGTGCCCTCCGGCGGCTTGGGCACCGCAGATTGTCACAATAGTCCCTTTCGCGTGCATCACCACCCCGACCGTTTTATCCTCCCCCGGCGAAAGCGTAATGCCGCGTGTCCAGCCGCGGCCAAGCAACTCGGATCTCGTGCCAAGGAAAGGCGCGTCGCCGCGGTACTCGTCCACCTCGACCGAAATGCGCGTTCCGGGCGGAACGCCTCTTATTACCCCGCGCCCTTCGGAGCGCTCAAACCATGCCTCGATCGGGCTAAAACCGGGGCCAAGAACCCGAATAAGAATCCGGTTTGAAGGATTCAACTCGTATGAGGCGGAAACAGGGTTGTGAAATACCGAGGCATACGGAAGCTCCGACCGGGATTCAGCGTCCGGCATATTCCAGGAAGCAGCGGGATCGGAATATGCCAGATTCACTGAAAGAACGCCGTCGGAGTCAAAGCGTCCGCATGAGGAAAGGCCAACAGCGGCAAACAGAAAAACTATGCGCAAAACAGAGCCGAACACCAAAATCTCCCGGAAAAAAAGTTGCTCATATTAACTCTCTTCCGGGTGTCACGCAAGAAAACTCTACGCCGTAACGCCAAAAAACCAAACCCCGCATCAGGCGGCGAATACCGCAACCGCGGCATCAACGCGGCGCTTTTCATTGGCAGCCGATCATTGAAACTGATTTTGAAAAGGCGCAAAGCGCAAACTTTCACGCGCATCATTTAACAAGTAAGGAAACAAAAAAGAGGGGGCATTAAAAATTCGCCCCCTCTTATTCGCAGCATTTCAGCCAAAGCGCACCGCGTGCGGACGCTCCGGTATTTATGCGTCAGCAATCAAAGTACAGGAAAAATTCGTGCGGATGCGGCCGCAGATTGATCTGGTTTACTTCGGCCTCTATCTTGTACTCGATCCACTTCTCAATCACGTCGATGGTGAACACATCACCCTTGAGCAGAAATTCGTGGTCCTGCTCAAGCATCTTCAAGGACTCCTCAAGCGATCTTGGAGTAGTCGGGACACCCGATAGTTCCTCTGGCGAAAGCGCGTATATGTCCTTGTCAAGCGGCTGCCCCGGATCGATCTTGTTCTGGATACCGTCCAGGCCCGCCATGAGCTGCGACGCAAAGGAGAGATAACCGTTGCACGCCGGATCGGGCGTGCGAAACTCCAGCCGTTTTGCCTTCGGGGAGGCGGAATACATCGGTATCCGGATCGACGCGGAACGGTTTCGGCTGGAATACGCAATATTTACCGGCGCTTCATATCCCGGAACCAGACGCTTGTAAGAGTTTGTGGTCGGGTTGCTGAAGGCGCACAGCGCCTTTGCGTGCTTCAGGACACCGCCGATATACCAAAGCGCCATCTTTGAAAGGCCGCCGTACTCATCCCCCGCGAAAAGCGGCTTGCCGTCCTTCCAGAGCGACTGATGAGTGTGCATGCCGGACCCGTTATCCGAGAAAACCGGCTTCGGCATGAACGTAACCGTCTTGCCTGCCTTGCGGGCAACATTTTTCACGACGTACTTGTACCACTGCAAAGCGTCGGCGACCTTCACAAGAGTGTCGAAACGCAGGTCTATCTCTGACTGCCCGGCAGTGGCAACCTCGTGGTGCTGCGCTCCGATCTTCAGCCCCACCTGCGTCATAACGCGAACCATCTCGTCGCGCAGGTCATGAAGAGAGTCGGCTGGCGGAACGGGAAAATACCCTTCCTTGTAGCGCTGTTTATACCCAAGGTTTGGTTTTTCGTCGCGCCCTGAGTTCCAGATCCCTTCCACGGAATCAAGAAAGTAATAACCGTGATCCGGACCGGTGGAATACCGAACATCGTCCAGGATGAAAAATTCCAGTTCGGGACCAAAAAAAGCCGTGTCGGCGATTCCGGTCGACTTCAGGTAGGCTTCGGCCTTGCGAGCGATATTGCGCGGATCGCGGCTATACGCTTCTTTGGTAATCGGATCGACAATATTGCATATAAGCGACAATGTCGGCCGCTTGATAAACGGGTCCATGACCGCCGTATCCGGATCCGGGATGACGAGCATATCGGAAGCGTGAATCGGCTGCCAGCCCCGGATAGACGACCCGTCGAACCCGTACCCTTCCTCGAAGCTGTCCTCGTCGAGCTCGTAGTTGGGGATCGTAAAGTGCTGCCATGTTCCTATGAAATCCATAAATTTCAGGTCCACCATCTCGAAATTATTGCTCTCGGCAAACGCCAACGCTTCCTTCCCGTCCATTACGATCCCTCCTGGTGATTGACGAATCCTCAAAATACGCGGTTTTGTAACGCTTCAGATGGCGTCAAGACCGCGCTCTCCCGTGCGGATGCGGATAACTTCTTCCACGTTCATGACGAAGATCTTTCCATCGCCAATGCGTCCGGTGCGGGCCGACTTCTCCAGAACCTCTACGACCTGCGCGACAAGGTCATCCGGAACGATAATCTCTATTTTAATTTTGGGGAGAAAATCGACGACATACTCGGCGCCCCGGTAAAGTTCCGTATGCCCTTTCTGACGCCCGAACCCTTTAACTTCCGTAACCGTCATCCCCTGGATGCCTATATCGTTTAGTGATTCCTTTACCTCGTCCAGTTTGAACGGCTTTATAACAGCTTCAATCTTTTTCATGGCATCACCCTCCTCTCACATCACCTGCTATACGGCAATCAGCGTGCCGGGCTTACCGTCAAGCAAAAAACACTTAAGACAATACAGCAAAAACAGCTTCAAAAACAAAGAATTGCGCAAACAAATAGTGGACAAACCTTCTCTGGCGGGTTCTTAGAAACGGCAACAACGCGCCCATTTTCCAGGCAGCGCGTGCCCACTTTTTAAGCATTGCAGACAGGCGGTATCTCTCCTACGGGTGCCTTCTGTTTCGCAGCGCAGCCAGGGATGGCGAAAGCAAGAAACAGGGTAGCGACGCGAGTCAGGGAGGACGAGCGAGCGTACCCAAAGGAGAAGCCTCCCTGCTATGTCCGTTCAGCGCGGCGGACAATGACGGACGACGGGCAAGCGTTATCGCATAGCGCCTCTCTTGGAAGGGACGTAGACTCCGAAGCGGAAGGCAAAGGGATGTCAGGCAAGCGTGCCCAGAGGAGAGTGTCGTGAGCGAAAAAACCGCTCAAGCCGCCAAGGCAAGCGGCTCTACGAGCTACTTCGCCCCAAACCGGGGCTCCTGCCCCATGAAAAGGCGGCGGATGTTTTGTCTGTGCGCCCAGAACACGACCAGGGAGATAAAAAACGCCATATAAAGACAGGAGCGCGGCATACCGAGAAGCGCCATCATAACCGGCAACCCGGCCGCGCAGCAAAGCGAACCAAGCGACACGTACTTCGTAAAAAAGAACACCAGGAAAAACAACGCCATGAGCGCCAACGCAGCAAGGGGAGACAAAAACATCACGACCCCAAGCGCAACGGCAACCCCTTTGCCTCCCTTGAAACTCAGGTAAACCGGAAACACATGACCCAGAAAAACAGCTCCGCCGACCATGGCAAGCCAGGTATCGGCGGAAGCACCCACCACAAAACGCGCAAGCGCAAGGACTAACACCGCCTTGCCGGCGTCCAGCAGAAGCGTCAGAGCTCCCGCCTTTTTACCCAGAGCACGGGCAACATTCGTCGCGCCGATGTTCCCCGAACCGGTATTCCTGATGTCTATTTCCCGATTAAAAACTCTCGACACAACCATGCCAAACGGAATGGAGCCGATCAAGTACGCGACAACAATCAGTAAGGTTCCTTCCATTTGCATGAGGGAAATGATATTTTTTTTATTTCTGTGGTGTCAATCACGCAAGATCGCTTGGGGAACACTACATGGATAAAATCCGTATCGCTATATCTGGTGTTGGAAACTGCTGCAGCGCGCTGCTGCAAGGAATCGAATATTACCGCGACGGCGCGCCTGGCGCCCGTGGTGAATTCATTTCTGGATTGATAACCCCTGACATCGGCGGTTATCTCCCCGGAAGCATCGAAGTTGTGGCCGCGTTCGATATTGATCGCCGGAAAGTCGGCCGCTCCTTATACGAGGCTATTTTTTCCGCGCCCAATTGCACAAAGCGGTTCGTCGAGAATATGCCGCCTGGTGGGCCAATCGTCCTTATGGGACCAATTCTCGACGGTATCGCCCCCCACATGTCCGACTACCCCGATGACCGCACATTCCTGCCCGCCGACGAAAAACCTTGCGATGTGGAACAGGTACTGCGCGAGTCGGGCGCCGAGATCCTCGTAAACTACCTGCCGGTGGGATCAGAGAAGGCGACGCGGCATTATGCCGAAGCGTGCCTGCGCACGGGCGTAAGCATCGTAAATTGCGTCCCCGTGTTCATAGCCTCTGACAAAGCCTGGGCCAGGCGCTTCCAAAACGCAGGCATCCCGATCATCGGCGACGACGTGAAATCTCAACTCGGGGCAACGATCGTTCACCGGGAATTGGCGCGCCTTTTCTCGGAACGCGGCATCCGCCTTCTGAGGACCTATCAGTTGAACACGGGAGGGAACACCGATTTCCTGAACATGCTGAACCGCTCGCGGCTGGAGTCGAAAAAGATCTCCAAAACAGAGGCTGTCGTCAGCGCCTTGTCACACGAAATCGAGATAGACGACGTTCATATCGGACCGTCGGACTATGTTCCCTGGCAAAAAGACAACAAACTCTGCTTCATGCGTATCGAGGGGGAAGGGTTCGGGGGACTGCCGATCGAGGTTGAACTGCGGCTCTCGGTTACAGATTCGCCAAACAGCGCGGGAGTCGTTATCGACGCGATCCGCTACTGCCGTCTGGGAAGGGACACGGGATTATCGGGGCCGCTGAACGCCCCATCCGCGTACTTCATGAAACATCCTCCCGAACAATATCCAGAGGATTCGGCGCGCCGTGATCTTGAGGAATTTATCGCGGATTATAAAGCGTGGAAAAAGACGAGATCAGCTTCGCCCACGAGCCGGTACACTTTTCCTGCTTGAACGATTCCGCCACTTTCGGTCCCGAGAAGGCAAGACGAGCGCGAAGGAACGGATCGGAAAGCAGCAACGTCATTGCTTTCACCAGCCCTTCCGGGTCATCCGCTGAATAAACAAGCCCTCCGCCCTCCGACCGGATCATTTCCCCCCAGAAAGTGCCTTCCGGCACAATCACCGGCACGGCTGTCGAGAGCGACTCAAGCGGCACCAGACCAAACGACTCGTAACGGGCAGGACAGACCACCGCATCAACGGCGGAATACAAAAGCGCCATGCTGTCGTGCGGAACCGGGCCAAGGTATATGACATGCTCCTCATTCGCTTCGCCCGCCTCGTCTTGTCCGGCGACTATAAGCAGGATTTTCTTGTTCAACCGGGAAGAGAGAATACGGATCGCTTCCAGCGCCTCTGACAGGTTCTTCCCCGGATCTTTCCGCGCCGCGAATAAAAAGACATCACCGGTAATAGGTAGTCCAAGCAGCGAACGGGCGACCTCGCGTGGAACGGGGAAGCGAAACCTGTCGTCGATCCCAGGCGGAATGACAAACGACTTTCCTTTAAGCTCCGGGAATATCTGGATCGTGCGGTTCTGCTCATGCTCGGTGAAAAAAACCACGCCTCTGGCTTCGACGGCCAGCCGCGCCTCCTCCTCGTAGCGAATGAGGGATAACGGACTTTCTTCTCCGCCACGCCTCGCTTTATGAGCTTCAATCGTGTGATATGACAGCAGCATGGGCGCTTTGAAAAGGCGCTTGGCCGCCACGCCGGACATCCAGTAGTGGGCGGAAACGACCGTAGGCTCGATCCGCTCTCCATGAAGCAAAAGGCGGGCCTTCTCGATAAAGACATCTATAGACTCCCAGGCGCTTTCCCGGGTCGGCGGTTTTTTCCAAAAGCATGGCACATGGAATATTCGGACACCCTCAAACGGTTCGGAAATTTCAACCGTTTCTCCGACAGCCCGCGTTATAACATTCGTATTTATTCCTTCTTCAGCGAGCCTGCGAAGCAACCCTTCCAGAAAGACATTCATGCCGCCGGCTAATCCCTCGCCCGGCTCCTCCAAGGGGCATGTGTGGTATGAGACCAGCAGATGTGAAATCAAGAAGCCACCGTCACGCGACGCACCGCACGATCTCTTCCTCCAAGATCATATTTATATCGCTCCGTGCCGCGGAGAAAATCGTATTCAACCGCTCCTTCCTCAATAGCGCTCTCGATACACCGCGCAATGAGGACCAGGCCTGGGTTAGCTGACCGACGCCTGGGATCGTACCCCGAATTATATAGGAGTACAGAGCGCCCGGCCCGAAACTGTAACGCCGCAGCAATATCTTCTCCCTCACTGGACAGAAACGCAAGGCGCAGCATCCCCGCCCGGAAAAAGCCGCTTGCAACTTCATGAAAAAAAGCCGCCATCTGGTCGTCCATGAACTTTTCTTTGCCGGGAGCGCTCTTGCGGTGAAGATCAATAAATGACCGCATATCCAGCATGAATTCTCCCTCGGTCATGGTCAAGCGAAAGGAAAGCCCCGGCAGTTGTTCCGCCGCCCTGCGCATTTTTCTGCGCAGTTCGTGCCGCTCCTTTTGCCCGAGCAAAGCAAGGTAATCTTCGAAGGAACCGGGCAGCGAAACATACGGCGCCTGATCCATTTCCTCAACGAGGCAGGAGAGACCGGCTTCCTCGCACAGCCGCGGCAGTATCACATGGGAAGGGGTATCTTCCGCCAATCCCGGCAGCAAAAGAGGCCCGCCCCCCAGCGCAGGGAGCCCCTCTTCCAGGAATTCCCGCCAGAAAGCTTCCTCTCCGCCCGGAGTAACAATGGCGTCAAAGTAATCCGTCACATTCTCGCCGCCAAGAAACGTCCATCCTCCGTAATCCAAGCGACGAAGGAACAAAAGCCCCTCCGGCGTGTCGCCAGACGGGAACCAGGCGACCACGCGAACGCTTTGTCCGGAACAGAATGCGAGACACCATGGAACGAGAAACAACCGCGAAAGAAATGGCGACGGAGAAGAAAGCCGCGCTAACAAAGCATCCCATACTTCGAAGGATATTTTCTCAAATTCGATCAGCCGGATCATCTGGAAGTTCCAGCCACGCCCTTCTCTCGCAAACGCCGAGCAGCTTCATCTGCGGCACTGTTGGCGGCAGATGAGAGCGCTTCCCGGATATTGTCCGGCAACGGAAATACTTCCTGCGTAACGGCGTTGCTCGAAACCGATGTTTCCCACGGAACCGGCACGCTTCGCCCGGATACGGAAATAGCCAACTCTATCGTCGTATCTATGTATACGTTGACTATGTTCCGGCGGCGGATATCAACGCCAAACCGCCGGACTGTCCCCTTGATTACGCTTGAAAAGTCATCCGTTACCGGGTCTCCCGGTTTCAGCCGTGACACCGGCACGCCCCGTTCCGACAGCGCGTCGGCAACCAGACCGGCCATCAGGCTACCAGGATCGCCTTCCCAGACAATCTGGCGCGCCCGATCATAATCCCGGCCGATAACCTTTGGTTCGTCCGTAGGCGTATAGGAGAAATCCATCACCGCAACCTTGATACCGGACAACTCCGGAACAGGCGGATCAACGACGGGCGGGCGGGAAATCCCGTCAGGAATGAGCAACTGGTTTGCCGGACCGCAACCCGCAAAGACAGCCGCAAATGACATAATGCAGAGAAAAAACGCCAAAATATTTCGCTCCAAAGTCCCTCCTGGAAAAGCCACAAAAAGCGAATTCTTATGCAACAAATGGCTTAACTTTAAGACATGCTATTACAGGATTCAACCGCCTCTTGCCGCGCCCGCCGGAAGTGGTATCGTTACAATTTGTTATTACAGAACAAAGCGCCAAAGATACGCAGGGGGGGAAATGCCCGCGGCTAAAGAGATACGCGAAGTTATCGCAAATGGATCATGGATCAGAAAGATGTTCGAGGAAGGCGCGATACTGAAGAAGGAGCGCGGCGAAGAAAACATTTTTGATTTTACTCTCGGCAGCCCGTATGGCGAGCCTCCTCCCGCCTTCCTGGCGGAACTGGTCCGCCTGATTTCCACGCCTCCTCACGGGCTGCACAAGTACATGCCCAATGCCGGTTACGCTGAAGTCCGCCAGGCCGTCGCCCGCGACCTGATCTCCATGACGGGACTTCCATTCACCCAGGATATGGTGGTTATGACCGCGGGAGCCGCAGGAGCCATAAACACGGCATTGCGCTCCATAATTTCCCCAGGTGATGAAGTGCTCATCTTTAGCCCCTATTTCGTGGAGTACATTTTCTACGCGCGAAATGTCGGAGGCGTCCCTGTCGTCGTCGAAACCGACAAGCGATTCCAGATCGATCTGGCGGCGGTAGAAGCCGCGCTTACGCCAAAGACCCGCGCTATCATCATCAACACGCCCAACAACCCGTCCGGGGCGATCTACCCCCAAAAGACGCTTGCCGCGCTCGATACCATTCTTGCGGCCGCGGAACGCCGGTTCGGAACAACGATCTACGTGATTTCCGACGAACCATACCGGAAGATAGTTTACCGTGGCATGCAGTTTACGCCGCCCGCGTCCATGTTGCGGAACACGCTCATCTGTTATTCGCACTCAAAAGATCTCAACATCTCCGGAGAGCGTATCGGATACCTGGCGGTGTCGCCTACCGCGGAAGACGCCGACGAGATAGCGCAAGCCTGCGTCTTATGCAACAGAATCCTGGGCTTTGTAAACGCGCCTTCCATTTTTCAACTCGCGGTTGAAAAATTCCAGAGCTACCCCGCGGACATGTCGGTATATCGGGAGAATAGGGATCTGCTGCTATCGGTATTCGAAAAAACAGGAATAGAATGCACTTCGCCCGGCGGCGCATTCTACCTGTTCCCGAAATCGCCAATCGAAGACGAGATGGAATTTATCCTGGCCGCAAAGAAAGAAGGAATCCTGCTGGTACCCGGCAGCGGATTTGGCCGAAGCGGCTACTTTCGCGTCGCCTTTTGCGTATCCACCAGCACGGTTCGCAACTCCATCCCGGCGTGGGAACAACTGGTGTCGAAACTCCGTAACCGGGAGACAAAGGGATGACCATACCCTTCCGTCGAAACATCGCGCGCATGGACGGGTACGCCCCGGGCGAACAGCCTCAGGAGCCGGGCTTTATCAAGCTGAATACAAACGAAAACCCATATCCGCCGTCGCCAAAGGTTCGTAAAGCGATCCTCCGGGAAACCGACAACCGGCTGCGCCTGTATCCCGACCCCGACGCAAACGCTTTACGAAAACAGGCCGCGCGGACATACGGATTCGACTTGTCGAATATCATCGCCGGAAACGGGTCCGACGACCTGCTGGCCATGATCGCGAAAGCGTTCATTGGGGAAAAATGCGTTATGGCGTACCCAACCCCTACCTACACTTTGTATGACACCCTGGTCCAGATCCAGGGAGGCAGGACCGTCCGCGTACAGTTTCCGCAAGATTTTGCCCTCCCGGTAAAGGCGCTTGCGGGAAAAGGCGCGCCCGTCACCATGGTGGCAAATCCTAACGCTCCTTCCGGAACGGCGGTCTCCACCGACACGCTTGCCGCGCTTGCCGACGCTGTTTCCGGCGTCCTCGTTGTTGACGAAGCGTACGCCGATTTCGCAAACGACACCGCGCTGCCTCTTGCGCGCGAGCGCAAAAACGTTATCGTTTTGCGAACATTTTCAAAGTCGTTCTCGCTTGCCGGAATGCGGATCGCGCTTGGGTTTGCCCACCCAAAAATTATCGAAGGGCTAAACAAGGTGAAGGATTCCTACAACCTGGACCGGCTCTCGATCGCGGCCGGGGAGGCCGCGCTTTCCGACATCTTGTGGATGAAGCAAAATACGGCGCGAATATTAAAGACGCGGGAGACGCTGTCTGAAGCGCTGCCTTCCGTAGGCTATACGCCTTTCCCGTCCCAAACCAACTTTATCCTGGCCCGGCAAACACGCGGCGGCTCCGCCCGCCCCGTTTTCGAAGCGTTGAAGCGCCGCAAGATCCTTGTGCGGTACTTCGACACGCCGCGCCTTGCGGATTGCATACGCATCACCGTCGGAACAGACGAAGAGATCGGGCGGCTACTGGCTGCAATGAAGAAACTGCGGTAACAAAAAAACGCGTCAGAGAAGCACGCTCCAGTTTCCTCCCTCTTCCCGATTGCGCCACCGCGTTTCGCTCTCTCCCGACGGAAGACGAACGACCACCTGGTAACAATATTCGACCCGGCTTCCCGAAGGCCCAAACACGCGCGCCTCGAAAGTGCGCGGCACGGGCAGCCGGGAAAGGGCCGCAAACCGCTCCACGCGCGCCAATTCGAGATCCTGCGCAAAATATTCGTTGGCAGCCGAGAGTTCCCCTTCGACCATTCCTTTGGCCTCCATTGGGGATACGTTGACAGCCCGCCATGAGGGATCGCTCCATATGAGCCGCGCGGAGATAATTTCTCCAGGCTCATCCAGAAGCGTGATTCGGGCGCAGGCGATCTTGTCGCGCCGAAGCTCCTCGTCGCCAGAGGTATGGTAGAAAAAATAAGGCATGGGGCTATTTTTCAGCACCGAAAGCGTCTCCGGTATCTCTATGACCGGAGGCAGCCCGTCCCCTACTTCCACGGCGGCGCGGCAAAGCAGCGGCGAGGGTTTCTTCCGCATCGCGCCAAAACCGTACCGGATGGTTCCGGACGCCCGTTCCCCGTCTTCAACGGGCAGAGCAAACCGGAAATATCCGCGGCCGGCGGCAGGAACGAGGTTGCCGCCTTCTTCTTCGGGAATACGACACAGATCGCGGGTCAGTTCGTCGGAAGGAACCTTTACTTCATAAACGGGAGAGTCCCATTCCTTGCCGCGGCAGACGGAGGAAAAACGATACCGGACCAGCACATGTCCGCCCTCCGGAGGTTCAGGAATCGATATGTGCGCTACGCGCAGGCCCGGATCCTCCGTGGGAGCCACCACTCGAGTCGCTTTGTAAGGAAAAGCCTGGTTTTCACCGTCAGTGGCAACTTCAGCGTGCAGGAACACGATCTCCGGATGTTCAGCGGCATCATGGTATTCGCGTCTTAACAGAAGCATTTCCGGGCCTCCTTAAACGGTGTGCTGCCTTTTGTGGGTTATCTATACCCCAGCCTCTCCAGTTCCTCTTCCTCCATTCCAAAATAATGTCCAATCTCATGAAGCAATGTAATGCGGATTTCGTCAGCCAGCTCCGATGGGTCCGGAAAATCTTCTTCGAGAGGCCCCCGATAGATCGAGATGCTGTCCGGCAGACTGCCCGAATCCTGGATCGACCGTTCCGGCAGAGGAATCCCGTGGAAAAAACCGTACAGGGTCTCCTCCGGCGGAATGTTCATATCATCGAGCAGCCACTCGGGAGGCCAATCCTCCAAGACGATTGCCACGTTCGTCAACGCATCCCGAAATACAGCCGGCAACTCCGAAAGCGCTTTTTCGAGCGCCCGGTCAAACCCGGGTTTACTCATAAATAAAACTTTACCTTAAGTCCTGGAAATCCGGTTATTGAGCTTTACGGCTACGCATCGCGGAAAAAAATGCAGCCCATTCCTCAATATGGGGTGTGATTTCATTTTCGAGTATGGAGGCTATCCGAGGCCAACCCTGCGCTTTCCATGCGTCGAGCAGCCGATGAAGGATCGCGGAGATCTCCGCCGGCGGCTCCGGAAGCTTGAGGCTTTTACCGGAAGCAGACTCTGGCAACGTAAACGCGCCCGCGCGTACGCCGTTAAAAACCGCCCCGGTCAACTGAAAGAATGTCCCAAGAGATTCGATGCAGGAAACAACTAAAGCTTTCGAGTCGGAGGCGTCGTCTTCCCGGATAAAAGCCACCACGGTCCGTATATCGTGGCGTAGCGCTTCGGACAGGTAAACAGCGCCGTCTATGGCTTCCTTGAGCAGTTCCTCGGAGGTTGTGGTGCGAATATTGATAAGACCGATTTTCTCGACGGGACAATCGGACATTTCCCGCTCTTCATCGAGTGAAATGTCTTTCCCGTCAACCCCTACCCCGTGCACTATCCGGCCCGCCGCCGACGCGCGCCGCGTAACCTCTTCGATCACTGTCCCAAATGTGCAACAGCAGGACAGATCCAACGCCATTTCTGTTTCGTCGAGAAACAAACGCATAATTGAAAAGATACGCCATTCTCGCGCAAAACGGCAACAGTATTCAGCGAGTCTGCTCTCTCAGGTAGCGAACCGCGTCCGACACCATCTTCTCCGCAATCTGGCGTCCGTCGATGTTGTACGTGCCTGCCTTGAAAGCTTTACAAATATCTTCAAACCGCCGGAGACGGGACGCATACAGAACAGCCGCGGCTTGTTGAGCCTTGCCGGGCAGGCGTTTTCTGTTGCCTTCGTCGGAGCCTTTTGATGAACCGCGATCTTTCAAACGTTTATTGCCTCCCGTAGCCGGAGCGAACACCGTCGGCAATTTTTATCGACCATTGAGAGACGAAACTTTACCCAGAGACCGGGTTTGGATAAACTTTATTAAATGAAAAAATCACTTCTTATTGCGGAAGACGAAGAGATCACCCTTTCTCTTCTGCGAAATGTCTTCGAACGCTCCAGCCTTATCCTCCACGAAGCGCGCAACGGCAAGGAAGCCATAAGGATTATCGACCAGTATCCGGTGGATGTCGTCCTGACCGATCTCAAGATGCCGGAAGCTGACGGATTGTCGGTCCTCGCCCATTGCCGCAATGTGCGCCCAGACTCGGAAGTGATCCTCATGACAGGACACGCAACCGTCGAATCCGCGGTCAACGCAATGAAAATGGGCGCTTTCCATTACATTACGAAGCCCTTCATCGTCGATGAGGTAGTCCAACTCGTTAACCGGGTTTTGGAAATGACCACCGTCCGCAAGGAAAACGCAAACCTGCGCACCATGGTGCGCGACCATAGCGGGCTTGAGAACATCATCGGCGTCAGCGATTCGATCAAAAAAGTTCTCTCCCTTATCCGAAAGGTGGCCGACACCAACTCCACTGTGCTGCTAACGGGGGAAAGCGGAACCGGCAAAGAACTCGTCGCGCGAGCCATCCATTACCTGTCTCCCCGGTCGCGCCAGACGTTAATCCCCATAAACTGCTCCGCCATACCATCAGAGCTGCTCGAAAGCGAGCTGTTTGGCCACGTAAAGGGGGCTTTTACCGGAGCGCACACAGGGCGGGCGGGAAAGTTTGAAGCGGCCCACAACAGCACGATTTTCCTGGACGAGATCGGCGAGATGAGCCCCAATCTCCAGGCAAAGCTGCTCCGGGTTCTCCAGGAAAAGTCGGTCACCCCAATCGGCGGAAACAAGCCGGTTCCGGTAGACACGCGCATCATTGCCGCTACCAACAAAAACCTGGAGAAAGAGGTTGCTGAGGAACGGTTTCGCTCCGACCTGTTTTTCCGTCTGAACGTCATACCAATACATATCCCGCCCCTGCGGGAGCGCAAGGACGACATCCCCTCTCTCGTGCCCACCTTCATCGAACGGTACGCCTCCGAGAAAAGCCGGCACATTGACGGAATACGCAAAGACGCCATGGATATGCTCCAGCGTTACCACTGGCCAGGCAATGTCCGGGAGCTTGAAAACCTCATCGAACAAGTCGTAGTCCTGAAAGGGCGCGGATGGATAGAAGTATCCGACCTTCCGGATAAAATCAGGCAGCCGGGAAAGCCCCTCAACGCCGCGATCCCCGTACTTGGCGAAAGCGGTCTCGATATCCGCAACGCAACAGCCGAATTCGAAGCCGCGCTCATACGGCAGGCGCTCCACCTCTCCGGTGGAAACAAAAACCGCGCCGCCGCTCTGCTCGGCCTCAAGCGGACAACCCTCGTCGAAATGATCAAGCGAAAGCGGATCGACGACAAGGAAATCCGCCCCTACTTAAGTTGAGTTCCGAACCAAAACAACCGGACAGACCAAGCGCGCCAACACGCGGGCTTGAAGACCTCGGATACGTCGCCGGGGAGATCGCGCACGATTTTAACAGCCTTTTGACTGGAATTCTGGGATACGCCTCATACCTGAAAACCCTCCTCCCCGAAGACGACAAGAAGTTTCAGGCAGCCAGCGCCATCGAAACTTCGGCGCGCCGCGCGGCCGAGTTTACACGCCGAATGTCCGAGTGTTCCCACAAAGAGATGCCAAAGCCCCGGCCGGTCATAATCAACCAGATAGTGGAAGAAGCGGTAAACGAGTTGTCGGCTGTCGCGGCGGAGAAGGTGCGGATATCAACGAAACTCGGAGCGCCTCCCAGCCTGGTTCTGGGCGATCCAAACGCTCTGTTTAGGGCTTTCTTTCATCTGGGAGAGAACGCGATCGAGGCCATGCCCAACGGCGGCATACTAACCATCTCCACTCGCCCGTTTGTCTCCGGCGGAGGAAGCGTTGTGTTCGACAACCTTGCCATTCCCGAGGGTAACTACATTTCTATTATTTTCTCTGATACCGGCGTTGGCATTCCCGGATCTTTGCTAAACCAGGTGTTCGACTGCTTCTTCACAACCAAACCCGGAGGAGACGGGCTTGGCCTTCCCATAGTGAACCGTTGTGTACGGAAACATGAGGGGTTTTTGCGGATTGACAGCCGGGAAGACGGCACTACCTTCGAAATTCTGCTCCCGATATTACCGTCATCGATTTGACGCTTTTCGGTAAACTTGGCGCTTTTTTCGCTTTCCTTAAGCAGGGCCTTGTCAAGATAATCCTTTAAATACAATAGCTTATAGCTATTCATGCTCATGGCATGCTGCTTGCTCTATTTAACTGCGAACAGCAAAACCTTTTAAATAATACGAGGTCACGCCATGATGCAGAATAAAGCTGAACGCGTTACCACGAAACCTAAAAAAGCTTCATCGAAAAAAACCAACCTTAAGAATCGCGACAAGATCGTCGCGGAGTTTCTGCCGGGAATACGTATCCAGGCAATGCGCCTGAAGATGCGGCTGCCGTCACACATTGAAGTGGATGATCTTATCAGCTCGGGCGTTGTCGGGCTGCTCGATGCGCTTGACCGGTACGACGCCTCGCGCGACACCAAGTTCCGCACGTACGCCGATTTCCGAATTCGCGGCGCAATGCTTGATTACCTGCGGGAAATGGACTGGTTCCCCCGGTCCGTCCGCAAGCACTCCTCACGTCTGCAATCCACTTATGCCCGCCTCGAGAATATTCTCGGGCGCCCTCCCGAAGAAAGCGAAGTAGCCAATGAAATAGGGATCACTGTAGACGAACTAAACAAGCAATTAGCAATGTTCATGGGCGTAACAGTCTTTTCTCTCGACGCAATCCAGGATGGAGACGAAGAAAGCGGCGCTGGAATACGTTCCATGCTGGCGGAAGCCGCAAAGGAAGAAAGCCGCGAGGAAGAACTGACCCGTGAACTGAAGGACCAGTTAGGCAAAGCGATCGACATGCTGCCGGAACGCGAAAAGCAGTTGATAGCGTTGTATTACGGCGAAGATCTTACTTTGCGCGAGATAAGCCATATCTTAAGTCTGGGCGAACCCAGGATCTGCCAGTTGCACGCGCAGGCAGTGCTCAGGCTTAAGAGCAAGCTCAACCGGCACTTCAAATAGGCCCCCCCTCCTCTCAAAGGAACCGGGCTCCCCTTTGAGAATTCCTGCCATAAGCCCAACCAGAGCCCCCGCCGGTACACAAACCGACGGGGGCTTCTCTCTATCAGGTTGCTTACAAGTGAAACGCGGCAAAGCCACGCGCTTTGCATCACACGTTTTTTTGCGTCACCCGGGAATTTCAGACAGGGAGCGAAACGATGAGACCCTTTGCGCAATATCGTCCCGCGACAACGATTCCAGCCGCTGCGTGCCAAACGCCTGCACGGTGAAAGAGGCAACAGCGCTCCCATATACCGTTGCCATACGGTAATCCTTCTCCGATATCTCTTTGTCTCCCATTGATGCCAGGTATCCCATGAAACCGCCGGCGAAGCTGTCGCCAGCGCCTGTCGGGTCAAATATCGTATCGAGCGGATAGGCCGGCACGGCGAAGATTCCGTCGCCGGACAAGTGAAGCACCCCGTACTCTCCCCTTTTTATCACCACACGTTCGGGACCGGCATCCATCAGCAACCTGGCTGCCCGTATCAAATTCAGCTCCCCCGTCAATTGCCGGACCTCCGCTTCGTTTATGACGAGGATATCTATGTTTCGAATAGCTTCACGCAGCGGTTGGGGGCTTTTCTCTATCCAGAAATTCATTGTGTCGAGCGCGACAATCCTGGGTTTACGGATCTGGGCCATCACGTCCAACTGGAGCCGGGGGTTTATGTTCCCAAGAAACACGTATGGCGTTTCTTTCCACTCCGCAGGCAGGACCGGGGCGAAATCTTCAAAGACGTTCAGGTTCGTGCGCACCGTATGCGCCACGTTCAGGTCATTCTCGTAGTATCCCTTCCAACGGAAAGTTTCTCCTTCCGCCACGGTAAGCCCTTGCAGGTCAATCCCTCGCGCGGAAAGCTTCCCTATAGCCGCTTCCGGGAAATCCCGTCCGACGACCGATACAAGGCGCACCGGCGTAAAACAGCTTGCGGCGATGGAAAAATAGGTGGCGGACCCGCCCACAATCTGTTCCGCTTCGCCAAACGGAGATTTTATGCTGTCAAAGGCCATTGATCCGACGACAAGAAGGCTCATGCAAGCACCTCGAGGAAGGAAATTTTTCGCATAATAACTATACGACTATCTAACAGCGCTTCATAGAATCCGCGCAAAAACCACATACATAAAGCGGGCAGCGCAAACGAAGCCCCCATGTCAATGGGGCTGTTTGCCGTTATCCGCCACCATCGGCTGGATTATAATATCCGCATAGAAAAAACAGGGGGAAACCCATGAACGGAAAACATGTGGTGATGCTGCGCCCAGCCGCCTATGACGCCTGCCGGACGGCCGTTGATAACGCGTTTGAGCTTTTCCCTCTAAGCCTCACAGGCAAAAAAGTCTTGGTCAAACCCAATGTGCTGCGCCGGTCCGCGCCTGAAGAGGCTGTAACCACGCATCCCGCGGTGCTCAAAGCCGTGGTTGAACGAGTGCTGGAAAGCAAGCCGGAAACGCTTTGGGTGGGCGACAATCCGGGCATTGTCGGATACGGCGAGAATGAGGAATGCTTCAGAGCTACCGGACTCAAGGACGCGGCGGGAAAGCATTATCTGAACCTGAACGAAAGAATCACCTCTGTGCCATTTGCCGCGGCCGCGGAAGGCAGCATACAGGTTTCGTCCGCCGTGCTCGAGGCCGACATTATCATCTCTGTACCCAAGTTTAAAACCCACGGCCTCACCGTGCTTTCCGGCGCGATAAAAAACAGCTACGGCATTTTGCCCGGCGCGATCAAGGGCCTGATGCACCAGCGGGCAGGCACTCCCCTGGCCTTTCAGCGTATGGTGCTGGATGTGTTCAAGCTGCGTGTACCCGATCTGTTCATAATGGACGCTATTGTGGGTATGCAGGGCAACGGCCCGGCAAGCAAGGATCTGCGCCACATCGGCCTGATAATGGCCTCGAACAACGCCATAGCTATGGATGCCGTAATGGCAATGATGGCCGGCTTTGATCCGGCCAATCTGCCGGCGTTAACTATGGCCGCCGAAGAGGGTCTGGGCTCATTTGAGAAAAACGACATAACGATTGACGGCGAATTCAAGACCCTGCAAGACTTTATGCTGCCGCCAATGCCCGAAAGCGGTTATGCCGCTCCAGGAATGGGGCAATTTTTCGATAAAGCCCTCACAGCCGCCCCCGTGATAAACCCCGAACTATGCACAATCTGCGGTGAATGCGTTGAAATCTGCCCGGGAAACGCCTTGAAAATAGAAGAGACCCTCCTCCGCATCGATTTGGGCAAATGCATAAAATGTTACTGTTGCCAGGAGCTTTGCCCTCAAAACGCCATTCAGCTAAAAATGCGGGGGTAGGCCGCAAAATTAAGCACGTACAGGAAGACCCGCCGTTTCATCCGTGGCTGTGGTCCCCCAACTATCCGGGCGTAATCAATGAGGGTTTCGTTGGCGCCAACCATACCGGACAAACAAAACGTTTCGCCTATGTGGTTTCAGCATGCGGCATTTCCTGGCAAACAACGTTAAACAATTTAATTTCGCGTTAAATTAATTCATCATTTCCCCCATCAAAGCGCGTTGCGGGCATAAAAGCTTGAGTTGTCGGCATTTTTGTCGCATCCATAACCCACTAATAACAAAAACGATTTATAGCCGCACGAAAAAAAGAACAATTTTACGCAATATCAATAATGATTTTAAATAGCGGCATGATTCTTGTTATTTACCTAATTGCCAAAAATTAGGACAGCGATTCGCAAAACTTAGTGTCGCAAGTAATCGCGACGCCCGAAACAAACAGATCGAAAGGAAGCGCGTTATGCAGAGCATTCGTCGTTCATATTCTACCCCCTCCGCAACATGCGTCGCTTATGGATTTGGCAAAATGGCGGTTACGCGGAACCGGCGGACGATAGCGCGCTCGGTGGCGCACCGCCGGACGCGAGAAGCGAAACAACCACAAGCGGCGGCTTGACTTCAGGGGGAGCTATGGTTATCTTGAGAAAAACGAGTGAGGCGGCAATTCGGGGAACAACTAAAAACATTTTTACTTTAAAGCGCTTACACAATTATTTTTCACATGTTTTGAACATATTCAAGCATTTCAGGCAACCGGTTGGCACACGCGGTTTAGGCAATCCAACCGGAGGAATAAATTTGGGGGGAATATTTAATTAATATAGAGAG
>WRHP01000015.1 GCA_009783195.1 Syntrophorhabdaceae bacterium
TGCAATCTGCCAGGAGATGACCTTTTTCACGGCCTGAGCGTTGACCTCTTCAAAAATACCCTGCTCATGCAGAAAATCGTCAAAGTAGCCACCGGCATTAACCGGATTCGCTTGTTTTTTGTCGTTCATACTTTGCCTCCAAAAAGTTCACGCATTCGCTGTTTTGCAAGCCGCATGTCTTGCGTGGGTGTTTTTCGCGTCGTCTTGATGAACCCGTGCAAAAGCCACATTTCTCCGTCCGCTCGGTTTGTTTGACACTGTTCTTAGTGCTGAAGAATACCGCAATTTGTTTTCAGCGCAACAACTCTCCTTGTCGGACTTTGAGTATGACAGGCCACAGATTTGACCGTGAGGCTCTATACTGTCCTATCACTTTGAAACCGAACGGAATTTCTCCCCTTCTATTTATTTGTTCTTCTTCGTAACCGTTTGGATCGAGACCCATCATCTCCGGCGCCGACCGGCTTTGCCACCGCGCTCTTATTCTTTCACAAGTTTATATCCGTCAAGATTGAGCAGACCCTTCACGGTAACGCCGCTGGTTGTAAACTTGATGACTTCCGAGTAGATAGGACGTTTACCGTCTTGGACGTATTTAAGGGTGAAGCCGTATTCGTCGTCAATCCAGAAGGTCGCGGTGGTCCCGTCGTTGAATGCCATGGTATAGACACTTGCTTTGCGCCCGGCAATCTTTTCGCTTTTTCCGGTCTTTTTGAAGCCATCGGCTTGCATGTGGCTTGCATGCACGAAAAGATGCGTACCGAGCATGGGATCGAACCGCCGGAGCATGGCTTTTTCCGCCGGGTCCAAAGACTCAACGATATAAGTTTTTTTGTTGACATCCAGCTCGTATAGTTTATTTTTGGCAAAATCCGCGAACGCTATGTTATGCGCCTTCACTTCGCCTTTAACATCGTTGTGTCCATCGCCTATAAATTCGTAGTAATACCCGTCATTGCAGACGATTTGCATAAAAGAATACTTTTCCCGCGTCTGTTCATTAGCAAGACCGATCATGAAGTCTTTGAGCAGCGCCTCCACCTCGGCCTTGGATTTCGGTTGGGCTTGGCTGTAAGACGGAAGAAACACAAATATAAGCGTAAGGATCAGAAACAATATTTTTTTCATATAAACTCCGCGACAGAAATAATACTAATTATCTGTATTTATCTTCCTTTCAACCGCCTCTACTCACAACATACCGCAAAAAAATCAGAACAAAAACAATCGATCCGGATCAAGCTTGACGAAACAATCAGATCTCCTGAATAAATACGTTTTGCAACCCAAGCCGCCGCGCCGCTTCGATTGCCTGATCGTACTCCTGGCCGGACAGCCTCCGGTTAAACCCCGGCGTGTCAAACGCCTTGTACGCGGGGAAATATTGCCCCATCAGCGAAATCGGGATGTCCGGGCCAAATGTCTCCAGCAGATACGCCAGCACTTCCCGCGTCTCCTCTACCCTCCCCGGCAGCACGAGGTGCCGCACCAGCATCCCCCGGACAGCGATTCCGTTTTGGTCCAGCTTCAAAAAACCGGTCTGCCGCGCCATTTCTCTAAGCGCGGCGTCGTTGGCTTCCGCGTAATCGGAAATGCCGGAGGCAAGCTTTGCCAGACCGCCCGGCCGGTATTTCGCGTCGGGGAGGTAAATATCCACCACGCCGTCGGCCAAAGCCAGCGCGTCGAGAGAATCGTAGCCGTTGGAGTTGTATACAACCGGAATAGTGAACCCGCGCCGCCTTGCAAGCAATACCGCTTCCGCCATCTGCGGCACATGGGGAGTCGGCGTCACAAAGTTCACATTGTGCGCCCCCCGCGCCTGCAGCTTTAAAAGCTCCGCCGCAAGCGTCTCTCCGTCCATATCCCGTCCGTTATCGAGCTGGCTTATCGGATAATTCTGGCAGAACAGACACGCCAGGTTGCAGTGGGCAAAAAATATCGTTCCCGACCCGCCGGTCCCCGATATTGGCGGCTCTTCGCCGTGGTGCAGAGAAACCGACGCGACCCTGGCCACCCGCCCCGCGCGGCAAAACCCACGCTTGCCTTCCAGGCGGTTCACCCCGCACGCTCTCGGACAAAGCATGCAGGAGGCAAGCGCCTTCAACGGCTGCGCCGGGAGAGCGTCTCCATCTTCCTTGTTTTCAATGTGGGACGCCTTTGTTTCCCAAGGCGTATGAGGCATCAAAAACTTTCCTCTCCCCTTGCCGCCTCATGCCGAATGATCCCCCGGCAGATCGTTGCCACGGCCCGCCCGCGCAGCTTCCAGCCAATAAACGGGCTGTTTTTTGATTTTGACATTATGGCTTCCCTGCGAAACTCCCACTCCGTTTCCGGATCTATCACCGTAACATCCGCGTCGGCGCCCGGCGCAAGCGTTCCTTTTCCGCGAAGCGAGAGAATCCGGGCAGGCGACGCTGACAAAAGCTCCACAACCCTGACCGGAGAAATAGTCCCTTCCTTCATCAGAGCAAGCGCAAGAGAAAGAGTGGTCTGAAGCCCGATGATCCCGCAGGCTGCCGACGAAAATTCACACTCTTTCAAAGAATCGTCGTGCGGCGCGTGGTCGGAGGCAATCGCGTCGATAGTTCCGTCGCGCAAGCCCTCCAGAACCGCCATCCGGTCTTCTTCGCTTCGCAGCGGCGGGTTCACTTTCGCGTTGGTGTCGTACCCTTCCAGCGCCGCGTCCGTAAGGGTGAAATAGTGCGGCGCGGTCTCCCCCGTCACATTAAGCCCGGCCCGCTTTGCCATCCGGAGCATTTCAACCCCCATCCTGGTGCTGATGTGCTGGATGTGGAGCCGCCCGCCCGTCTGCCGGGCGATAAGAATATCCCGCGCGATAGCAACTTCCTCGGCCACAGCCGGAGCCCCCGCGATCCCAAGCCGGATCGCGTTCCATCCTTCGTTTGCATACCCTCCGGCGGCAAGATCCGGGTCCTCCGCATGGACCAGGACAGGAAAACCGAATGGACGGGCATACTCCATAACCCTGCGCATAAGCAGCGAATTCGCGACATATTTTCCGTCGTCGGAAAACGCCGCCGCGCCCGCCTCCGACAGTTCGGTAAAGTCTGTCATCTCCTTGCCCGCCAGCCCGCGGCTTATCGCCGCAACGGGTAAAACGTTGGCCGATCCTTCCCTGTTCGCCTTGTCGATGATAAAGCGGGTGATTTCAGGAGTATCGTTCACCGGCTCGGTGTTCGCCATGCAGGCGACGGATGTAAACCCGCCCACGGCGGCGGCTTTTGTCCCTGTCCGGATATCCTCTTTCCATTCGAACCCAGGCTCCCGCAGATGCACATGCATGTCGATCAGCCCTGGGACCACCCACATCCCGGAGGCGTCAATCACCTTGCCCGCAAACTCTTCCGGCGCGTCGCCCGGCAGAATTCCGTCTACCTTTCCTTCTTTTAGAACAAGGTGTCCGAGTTCATCGCGCCCGGACGCCGGATCTATGATCCGTCCACCCTTAATCAGCAACATGAGCGCCTCCGGCCATAAGATATAAAAGGGCCATTCGGACAGCCACCCCGGATTCCACCTGATTCAGAATCACCGACCGGCCGCAGTCGGCAAGGTCGTTTGTCACTTCCACTCCCCGGTTTATCGGTCCGGGGTGCATAAGAATCGCGTCATCCTTGGCAAGCGAGAAAATATTATTGCTCAAGCCATACATGCGAAAATACTCCCTAATTGACGGAAAAAATGTCGCTTTTTGCCTCTCTGACTGAACTCTCAACGTCATAACCACATCAGCGTTCTTTACCGCTTCGCGGATATCGTTTGTGAGCGTCGCGCCGGTCCGCGCCATCTCGCGCGGCAAAAGCGTTGCCGGCCCGCACAGCCATAAATTCGCCCCCATTTTGCCAAGGCAGTGAATGTTCGACCGGGCAACGCGGCTATGCAGGATATCGCCGATTATGGCAACCTTGAGTCCCGCCACTTTACCTTTCACCTTGAGGATCGTGTACAGATCGAGGAGCGCCTGCGACGGATGCTCGTTTAAGCCATCGCCCGCGTTGATTATTGAACAGGAAAGATGCCGCGACAGGAACCGCGCCGCGCCGGAAGCGTTGTGCCTCATGACCAGTATGCATGGCTTCATCGCCTCGATGTTGCGGGCGGTGTCAAGCAGCGTCTCTCCTTTGCTTTGGCTTGATCCTGAAGAACTGAAGTTCACCACATCGGCGGAAAGCCGCTTTCCCGCTATCTCAAACGAAGTGCGCGTCCGCGTGCTCGGCTCGAAAAACAGGTTCACTACCATTTTGCCTCGCAGGGTGGGCACTTTCTTGATGTCACGCGAGAGAACTTCTTCCATGGAACGCGACGTATCCATGACGAACTCGATCTCGTCCGGCAGGAAGTCGGAAAGCCCCAGGATATGCTTCCGTTTCCAATCCATTTGCTTATTCTCCCTTGTCGGGCGCCCCTTCGCGCAGGACAACCCTCCACGTTTCGGTCTTTTCGTCCAGACACACCTCTACTTCCTCGGATTGCGCGGTCGGAATATTTCTGCCGACATAATCGGCCCGGATCGGCAGCTCTCTGTGGCCCCGGTCAACAAGCACCGCAAGCTGGATGTTCTTTGGCCGCCCCAGGTCTATCAAAGCGTCCATCGCCGCGCGGATAGTCCGGCCCGTGTAGAGGACATCGTCCACCAGCACAACCCGCTTATCATCGACCGAAAACGGAATCTCCGTGCGTTTTAGACGCGCCTGATGCCCGACCTTGCCCAAATCATCCCGGTACAGCGTGATATCGACAACCCCGACCGGAACCTCGATTCCCTCGATATTTTTAATGTTTTGCCGAATCACGCCGGACAGCGGCACACCGCCCAGAGCCACCCCAACCAGGACGATATCCGAAGCGCCTCTGTTCTTTTCAAGGATCTCGTGGGTGAGGCGCGTCAGAACCCGTTCGACCCCTTTCCCATCTAAAATGATCTTTTCTCCAGTTCTTCCCATAAGTTACCGCCTTTCCCCATGCCTGGTTTTTCCCGGTCCGGGCAAAAAAAATGCCTCTCCGCGCAAACGGAGAGGCACAATAAATATCTTATTTAAAACCCGCATCCCTTGCTAACCTCACGGGATTAGCTTAAAAGGCACTTCGCAGAATACGTTTTTATTCCGCCACGGTCAAGCGAATGTATCGGCCCGGCACATTTGGCGTTGATAGCGCCGGCGGAAATAACGGCGGCCTTCGACCACGCCGCCTCCGTCAAAACGTAAATTACTACTGATTTTCACAAAGTTATCGCCAGATAAAACCGCAACCACCTCGCATTTATTTTATGGGCACAAGCTTGCTGTTTATGTATGCCTTAGGTGAGTGGCCGCCTGCCCCATTGCCAAGCTGGCCTTCAAGGTTGCGCCCGCAAGCCCATAAGCTACCATCCGTTTTCATTACCAATGTATGGCCATTTCCAGCCGAAGCGGATGCCGCCGAATCTATTATTTTTACGGGCTTGTGTCTGCCTTGCGTTGTGCCGTCGCAAAGCTGGCCATGATCGTTATCTCCCCAGGCCCATAAACCGCCGTCCGTTTTTATCGCAACCGTATGATCAAATCCCGCCGAAACGCCTGCTACCGAATCCATTATTTTTACGGGTTCAAGCTGGGTTTTCCCCAATGAACCGCCTGTGTCGTCGCCAAGCTGGCCTTCAAAATTACGCCCCCAGGCCCATAAACTGCCGTCTGTTTTTATTGCCAGTGTATGATTGCTTCCCGCTGAAACGTATGCTACCGAATCCATTATTTTTACGGGTGTGAGTATGTTTTCTTTTGTGCCGTCGCCAAGAGCGGCGTCACTATTTCCCCCCCAAGCCCATAAAGTTCCGTCCGTTTTTATTGCCATCGAGTAAGAGCCGCCCGCTGAAACGTATGCCACCGAATCCATTATTTTTACGGGCTTGTGTCTGTCTTGCGTTGTGCTATCGCCAAGCTGTCCCTTTTTGTTACTTCCCCAAACCCATAAACTGCCGTCTTTTTTTATGGCCATCGAATGACTGCCGCCCGCCGAAACAGACGCTGCAAAATCCATTATTTTTACAGGCTTGGGCCTGTCTTGCGTTGTGCCGTCGCCAAGCTCGCCGTAATCATTACTTCCCCATGCCCACAGACTGCCGTCTTTTTTTACCGCTATTGTGTGAGTAATGGCCACCGAAACAGACGCCGCCGAATCCATTATTTTTTTGGGCGAAAGTCTGTTTTTCCTGCTGTCCGCCAAAGCAACCCCTACTGAACCTACTGAACCCTCTCTTTTTGGTCTGTCTCTCTTTGTGCCGTCGCCAAGCTCACCGTAATAGTTACTTCCCCATGCCCATAAACTGCCGTCTTTTTTTATGGCAAAGCTGTGCCACCCGCCTGCCTCTATGATCTTTACGCCGGAATCGCTGCTTTGCCAGACAAAAAATCCGCCGGCAACGACAACAGCCAGCAATACAGCGGCAACAATACCGTTTGGAACTAATAACGCCTTCTTTTTTGTTCCCGTTGGTGACCAAAGAAGCACTGGTTCTTGACTGATTTGCGCGGCATATGCGGCATCAGGAGAAATCATAATCTTGTTTACCCACATCCCGGTAAGCACGCATACAACCGCAACTATCGCATATATGTAATAGCCGCTCGCAATATCCACAAAAGTGGTTTCTGTTGGAATATAAAGCTTAATTATCAGAAACGTAGCCGCATTATGCGCCGCATGCATTAAAATACAGCACAATAATGATCGGGTGCGCCAATATACCCACCCCATCGCCAGCCCACCGCAAAACGCGGACACCGCTGCATTTGGATCAATATGAATTACACCAAAAATCACGGCTGACCAAATAATAGCTTTTAAAGGCGAATAGTGCGTCAATAATCCTTTCAGGATTACACCGCGATTTAGCCACTCTTCTAATACCGGCGCGATAATAACCAAGGATATAAACATAAACAGGTTATTTTGAAATCGACTAATATCTATAATCTTTGGAATCCACATCGTAAGCAATTCTATCGCTATACTGACCGATAAAATAAATGGCACAAGCAACAACCACAACAACAGCGACTGGCTCGGAAATACAACCGGCATACAATAGCTGTTTTTGCTTAAACGGATTACAACCGCCACTGTAACGACAATTGACAGCAATTCAATTATTGGGTCTTTCCATTCCGGTGTTAATACGGGTAATATATTAATAACAGTAAGTATTTTAATAACTATGGCGACCAGGCCGATAACCAAAAAGCACCCGAAGAGGATAACGTACAACATCCACGATTGTTTCAGATTTGGGCTATAAGCAAACAAACGGTCGATTTTCATAAATGTCTCATCTGTTACCGGTTGTCATGGCGCCTTCGCCGCGAAAAACACGCGGCTTATATTTGCTCATATTTTTCACCAAAAGCATCGGAACTCTTTTCAAATTCTATCCCAATAGACCTACATGAGTTAATAATATTATCTAACTCCTTATTTATTTCTCGCCAATTCAAATCATATTTTATCGTTATTCGACCGCCATAAAAACTACCACCCTCAGACGTTACATACAAACAAGCACTCGTGTTTTTAATTTCTTTGCCGAAAAACTTAGTCTTTCTATTGATATTTATAGATATTTTAGCATCATCCAAATAAATCGTTTTATTCCAAAAAATGCCACGCATCTTTACTCTATCCGAATACAGTTTAAGGCTTTTCAACATCACATTAAGCCGCTCAATTTCATACACAAACATATATATAGAGATACACACAAACACAGCAAACAAACAAAATGTAATTATATAGTGTTTTGCACAGACAGAACAAGATAAGATCAACATTAACACGACCAACACGAATAAGATCAAGAAGCCCGCCCAAATAAAAGCATACAGAATAGACCCCAAAAACATTACCCACCACGGCACTACATAATCCGCATGTTTCAAGACCAGCACCGGTGTTTCAGCATCCATTCTTATATGTTTTAAATACCGCTCCTTCGGTGGCTGCATCCTCAACTCCTCGCGCAAAGAAGTTCCACGCAAGCCATTTTACCCGTCCAGGTTACCGCTACAAGAGCATAGCCGAAATCAACCATCGGGCAAATAAAACTATAAGAACGGCAACTTATTTTAGGATATATCGTGTCCGAGGATCTGTAAAAAGATACGGAAGGCAAAAATGGAGAAGGGATTAAAAACCGCCGCCCCGCGCGCATAGACAAACGCGGCGCAAAAAACCTGGCAAACCCTAAGCTATTTCAAAACACTTCCGATGCGGTTCCAGCGTATAAGTTCCGGCCAGCGCCAAACTTCGAGCAAACCAACATCGCGGCTCCAGTCGATGGAAAAATAGACAAACATCGCCTTGCCTATCACCGCCTCCGTACCGACGAACCCCCAGAAACGCGAGTCATAGGAACGGTCGCGGTTGTCGCCCAACACGAAGTAGTTATCGGGCGGAACTGTAATCGGAGGCAAATCGTCCCCGGCATGGCCGGACACATCGGGCTCCATTTCCCCTATATATTGCGCATAGTCCTCTTTTAGCGTCTCTCCGTTGCGGACAATGCTCTTTCGCTTGACCTCTATGACATCTCCGGGCACGCCAATTACCCGCTTGATGAAATCTTTGCTTGGATCTTCCGGGAACACGAACACCATAATGTCGCCGTGCCTGGGCTTATTCAGCTCCAGCACCCGCCCCTTCGTGAACGGAATATGGTAGCCGTAAGCAACTTTATTGACGAAGATATGGTCTCCTACCAGCAGGGTGTTCTCCATCGAGCCGGATGGGATCTTGAAAGCCTGCAAAAACAGCGACCTGACGATCAGCGCGATCACCAGGGCTATCACGAAAGCCTCAAGGTACTCCCGGACTTTCCCTTTCTTCGGCTGGGATCCGATGGTATCCGGGCTTACTTTGTCTTTCCGCATGTTTTCACCTATTCCTTGACTTTTAAGATCGACAGGAACGCTTCCTGGGGGATTTCAACGGAGCCGACCTGCTTCATCCGTTTTTTTCCTTCTTTCTGTTTTTCCAAAAGCTTTCTTTTCCGTGTGATGTCGCCGCCGTAGCATTTAGCCAGCACGTTCTTGCGTATAGCCTTGACCGATTCCCTTGCGATAACCTTCGATCCTATCGCCGCCTGGATAACCACCTCGAACATCTGCCGTGGAATAAGCTTCCGCAGCCGCTCGCAAACCTCCCGCCCTTTCGAATAGGCGTTGTCCCGGTGAACTATCAGGGAAAGAGCGTCCACGGAGTCGTTGTTGATCAGTATATCCATCTTCACAAGGTTCGACTGCCGGAACTCGCTGAATTCGTAGTCCATCGAGGCGTACCCGCGTGAAGCGGTTTTGAGCTGATCGTAGAAATCGAGAACTATTTCGTTAAGCGGGAGATCGTATTCCAATATCACGCGGTTTGTGGAGGCAAATTTCATCTGCTTCTGAATCCCGCGTCGATCCTCGCACAGCTTGAGCACAGCCCCGAGGAATTCGGCAGGCATGTGGATCGTCGCCCGGATCATCGGTTCCTCGATATGTTCCAGCTCAATAGGCTCTGGAAGCCGGGACGGAGCATCCACTTCCACGACAGAACCGTCTTTCTTCACGGCGCGATAACCGACGGTTGGGGCCGTCGTGACCAGTTCCATAGAGTATTCCCGCTCCAGTCGCTCCTGGATAATCTCCATGTGGAGCAACCCAAGAAAACCGCACCGAAAACCAAAACCAAGCGCCACGGAACTCTCCGGCTCCGCCGTAAACGAGGCGTCGTTCAGGCGCAGCTTCTCTATGGCCGTGCGAAGCTGAGGATATTGATCGGTTGCCAGCGGATAGATCCCCGCAAACACCATTGGGCGCACCACTTTGAAGCCGGGCATCGGCACGGCGGCCGGAGCGCGGGCGTCTGTTATCGTGTCGCCCACTTTGGTCTCGTTGAGATCCTTGATATTCGCGACTATGAAGCCCACTTCTCCAGCCCCGAGGCTTTCCACCTCCTGCGAATGGGGAGAAAAAACGCCGATCTTCTGAACCTCGAACGAGCGCCCCGTAGACATAAGCATGATTTTTTGTCCGGCCCGGATCTCCCCATCAAACACCCTGGCAAGCACTACGACACCGACATAGTTGTCAAACCATGAATCGATTATCAAAGCTTTGGTCGAAGCGGCCGCATTTCCATTTGGCGCGGGAAACTGCGCCACAATCTTTTCTAAAAGCTCCGGCACGCCCAATCCTGTTTTCGCGCTCACGGAAAGCATCCCGGCGGTGTCGAGCCCTATCACGTCTTCAATCTCACGCTTTACCCGGTCGGGCTCCGCGTTGGGAAGATCTATCTTGTTTAACACCGGCAGCACTTCCAGGTTCTGGTCCAGCGCAAGATACACGTTGGCCAGCGTTTGAGCCTCCACTCCTTGAGAAGCGTCTATGACAAGGACCGCGCCTTCGCAGGCGCTTAGAGACCTGGAGACTTCATAGGAGAAATCGACATGCCCCGGAGTATCTATCAGGTTGAGTTGATATTCTTTCCCGTCTGACGCCACGTACTTCATCCGGACTGTCTGAGCCTTGATCGTAATCCCACGCTCACGCTCCAGATCCATCTTGTCGAGAAACTGATCGACTTTCTCGCGGCCGGAAAGCGTGCCGGTCGTTTCCATCAGCCGGTCGGCAAGAGTGGATTTTCCGTGATCGATATGCGCGATAATAGAAAAATTTCTGATATTTTTCATATAATTAGCTTAACTGCTTAATGCTTTCACCTTTTCCCTGAAGTACGCCAGCGTCAACGAAAGGCCGTCGTCCAATAACATATTAGGATACCACCCAAGCTCGTCGTAGGCCAACCGGTTGTCTATGACCGAGCGGCGCTGCTCTCCCGGCATCCCAGGACCGTGGATCTCGTCCTGCGCGTTTCCCGAAAGATCCCGCAGCTTGCGGAACAGTTCGTTTACGTCCGCCTCCATCGCCGTGCCGATGTTGATGCTTAAACCATCCCCACGCGTCAGCGCCTCTATGTTTGCCCGCACCACATCGCCAACATAAACGTAGTCCCTGGTCTGTTCTCCGTCTCCGTTGATAACGGCCGTCTGCCCCCGCAAAAGCCGCGTGCAGAAGATCGCCACCACTCCCGCCTCGCCAAATGGGTCCTGACGCGGCCCATATACGTTGGAGTACCGAAGCGCCGTATGTTCAAGCCCGTACTGAACCTTGTAATAGTGCAAATAATTCTCAACAGAGACTTTCGCAACCCCGTAAGGCGAAACCGGCCGCAGCGGATGTTTTTCATCCGCCGGAAAATATTCCTGCTCTCCATATCCCGCCCCGCCGGAGGAGGCAAAGATAATTTTACGGGTACCGTTTTTGCGGGCCGCCTCCAGCAGGTTCAGCGATCCGATGATATTTGCCTGCGCGTCAAAAGCCGGGTCCTCGACCGACTTTCGCACGTTGATCTGCGCCGCGTGATGATTTATAACCTCCGGGCGGAAAGTCCTGATCGCCTCGACAGCCGTATCCGACTGTATTTCCCCAAAAACCAGTTTTGCGTTTTTCGGCACATTTTCTTCCTTGCCGGAAGAAAGGTTGTCAAGAACCAGAACCTCGTGCCCCGCGTCCACATATGCCTGCGCAATGTGGGACCCGATGAACCCGGCGCCCCCGGTCACCATAATTCGCATCTCCATGAACCCCCGTTTCTTATTTTTCCCCTACTGTGCCAATACCTTTCAGGCCGAATACCAGGCGGTAGCTGGTATCCGACGGGTAAGTACTGCGTACCGCCGTGAACCCTATACTCCAGCAGTCGCTCTTCGGTATCAAAGAGAAACCGGCGTAGCTGTTGGTCAGCCCGGAATTTTTCAAAGAATAATTTATATTCGCGTGCAGCCTCAAAAAACGCAGAGGCCGCCACACAAATGATGTCCCGATATCCTCCGCCAGTTCACGGGTTATACGGTACGTTAATGTCAGCCTTTGGTCAGCGTCTTTTTCCCACCCCCAGCTTATAGCCGCCATAGAGAACATTGCGTCCGCCGGATCAAAAAGCGCCGATCCTTCAAAGCGCCACCGCTCAAAAGGCTTAACAGCTACGCGCCCATATATGTCGGAGGCTTTGCTGGTGCGCACCGGCCTTCCGTGTCCAATATCGATCTGGTCTCTAAGCACGCGGACAAACGGCGAGAGAGGATCGACATACGGCGTGCCGGGCGACTTCTTTCCGTCGAAATCGTAGGCCCATTCAAGAGTCATGGAGGCCGCTTCTTCGGGAGAAGCCGCGTTTTTCATCCGAAGCAGCCTCTGGGAGATAGTGAAAACAACCTGATCCTGCGACGCAATACGGGACCAGCGGTCATGGAGAGGCATGTTGTCCTGCTCGACACGGTTGACATGCTGATAGCCGACATCCACCCCCACAATATGAACAAACCCCGACCCGTTTCTCAAAAAACTCCTCTGCGCTTCCGCCGCTGTCTTAACGCCCGCCACCGGAATGAAGCGTCCCGTGTTGTTCCACTCATCGTATTGCTCGTAATGGGAACCAAGCGCGTACCCCGAAACGTACGGCGTAAGGGAAACCGACGGCAGCGGAACGAACGTGCGGGAAAGCGTAGCCGAACCTCTTGCGCGCCCCGCCTTATCCCCCACTTCCCGGAAAAAATAGGTCGCCATCGACTCCCCCGACATCTCGATGCCTCCTATAGAGGTGCGGTGCGGGAGCAGGGTCGCCTGGTATTCCGGAAGACGATGGAGCGTGTGGTCCGCCGGATACCGCTCCATCTCCTCCACCCAGGTCGCGCCCAGTTGGTGCGAAAACTCCTCCCCGGACCAGCCGACAAATCCCCTGGAGAATGTGTGCCGGGCGGAGCGAAGCATGAAAGTGCGCTGGGCGGAGTCATGCGCTTTGGTTTCCGCGAAATCCACGTAATACTGGTTGTCGGAAGGCATCTCTATCTGAGCGTTGGCCGTCCAGCCCCCGGAGTGATAAGTGTTCCTCCCTTGAATACGCCAGCGGTCGTGATGGCTCTTTTTGTCTTGTATAAAGTTTCCGCTAATAGTCCCTTCCGAGTCCTGATTCAATACAAAACGGTACTCCAGCTCAGGCCGGACGCCGCGTTTCTCCATCAAATCGGTCGTAACCGTGGCGTCGCTCCATCGGTTTATAGCCCAGTAGTACGGTATGGATAAGGTGGCCCCTCTGGACTGTGATGTTGAGAACGACGGAAGAAGAAAGCCGCTTTGACGGGACAACTTGACCGGAAGCACGGCATACGGCAGCCATAAAACCGGAATTCCCTTGGCGCGAATCGTAACGTCTTTGGAAACCGCGTACCCGTCGATAACAACGCTTGCCCGTCGAATACCAAAATCCCAGTCCGGCGTCGGGTCGCACGGGCATGTGGTTATCGAGCCTTTGTGAAGCAGGAATGACTGCTCCCCGGTCTTCTCGATTCTTTCTCCCGAAATCTGGTAGCCGCTCGTGCCTATCAGTATGCTTCCGTTGTACAAAACGCCTGTCTCGGCGTTCAGGTTGAGCGTGACCCGATCAAAAGAAAACTGTTCGTCCGCGTCTTTGTAGCGGACTTGTCCCGTCAGGTCGGCTTCCCCCGTCCGGAAGTTGTAACTTATGCGATCCGCGCGCATCTTCCGTGTACCAAGAGTGACCTCTACATTCCCTTCCGCCAGGGCGATCCCGTTTTCTTCGTCGTAAAAAAGATTGTCCGCGTCTATATTCACAGGGGCGTTGAGCGGGAAGGCGCTTTCATCGCCCGGTTTCGACCCGGCTCCTTTAGGAAGCGCGGACTGCAGCAAACCGGATTCGGCAAAAGCAGCGGTCGCGCAAAGCGCAAAAAACAGTAATACCGCCACCAGCACAACAAAAAAGCTATAGCGCCGCTTCAAAAGGCGGCTCCGGCCAGATGCTTATATGCTTCCCCCGCGGCCACAAGCGATCCGCACACAAGCACCACTCCGCCGCGTCCGGCCCATTTTACGGCTTCAAGAAAACCTTCGGAAAAATCAGCCGCGGCGCGGCATGGAAGCGCCGCTTTCACGCAGGCTTTCAAAAGAACGGCGGCATCCGCCGCCCTTTCGTGGAGAAGCGGATAAGTAACGACAGCGTCGATGGACGGGGAAAGCTCCCGAAGGTAACCGGAAGCATCCTTGTCGGACAACATGCTCCAAAGCGCAACCACGCGGGAAGCGCGTCCCCACGGTTTTGAAACGGCAATCGTTTCAGACAAAGCGCGGGCCGCTTCGGGATTATGCCCGCCATCCACCCAACAACGCGCTTTACGCCGCAAGGAAAGCTTCGCCAGCCTGCCGGGAACGCGAACCGACGCGACCGCGTCTGCCGCCGCTGAAGCAAAAGAAGCGGCGGAGACGCCCTCGCCGCTCGCCCACATCCAGGAAGCCGCAAGCGCAACCGCCGCGTTGTCTTTCTGGAAAATGCCGTCCATGGCGACATGAAGCCTTTTCAACAAAAGGCCGGGCAGGAAAACCTCTATAGCCGCGCCATTCCCGCAAGGCCGCCAGTCGAAGTCACGCCCAAGTTCCCACGAAGAACAGCCAAGCTCGCCGGCGCGGCGCATCACGACCAGCCGGGCGGAAGGCCGCAAGCGGCCTGTCACCAGCGGCACGCCGGGCTTCAGGATTCCCGCTTTTTCCGCGGCAATCCGACCCAAAGTATTTCCAAGCCACTCCATGTGGTCGTATCCCACCGTAGTGATGACTAAAACCGCCGGATGGCAAGCGGTAGTGGCGTCCCATCTTCCACCAAGCCCCGCTTCCATGACGGCCAAACGCGCCCCGCCGCGCCGGAACCAGTCGCACGCGGCCCAGGTCATCTTCTCGAAGTAGGTCGGCGGATCGTCCGGATCACCCAGCGTTTCAGCTTTAAGGAAGGCTTTTGCCAGAGAACGCTCCGGAATCTTTGCTCCGTTGATCCGAATCCGTTCTTCCGGCGAGACAAGGTGCGGCGAGGTATACAGCCCGACCGCGCATCCGGCAAGTGAACGAACGATCGCCTCACTCAACCAGGCGGTAGACCCTTTGCCGTTCGTACCGGCAATATGTATGGTCCGGAACCCTTGTTCGGGATGTCCGGATCGTTCAAACGCCAGGCGGATTCGGGCAAGACCCGGCTTCACCTTTTCCGGGCCAAACCGGTCCGCCGGAATCATTTTTCTCCGTTGCCCGCGCCCGAGAGATACCTCAGGATCTGTGCCAGCATCGCCTTCATCCGGCTGCGCTCGACGATCATGTCTATCATCCCGTGCTCAAGAAGAAACTCCGCTCTCTGGAATCCCTCTGGAAGTTTCTGTTTTATCGTCTGCTCTATGACGCGGGGACCGGCAAACCCCACAAGCGCCCTCGGCTCCGAAATGATCACATCGCCCAGCATCGCAAAGCTTGCGGCCACGCCGCCGGTTGTCGGGTCCGTGAGCACGCTGATGTACGGAACGCGGGCATCGGAAAGACGCGCGAGAGCCGCGCTCGTCTTGGCCATCTGCATGAGGGACAGCACTCCCTCCTGCATTCGCGCGCCTCCGGACGCGCTGAAAATTACAAGCGGAAGCCTTGATTCCGTTGCGGCTTCGGCCGCAAGGGAGACCTTTTCGCCAACGACGCTTCCCATTGATCCGCCCTGAAACTCGAAATCCAGGACGCCAAGAACGATGTCGATCCCGTTGATCTTCCCGTTTCCGATGATGGCCGCTTCCTTGCGATCCGTCTTTTTTCGCGCCTCTTTCAGGCGATCGGCGTATTTTTTGGTATCGGAAAAATTCAGAGGATCAAGCGATTCCATATCTTCGGCAATCTCTACAAATGTTCCCTCGTCGATGACGGAACGGATACGCTCGGACACGGGAATACGGAAATGGTAGGTGCATTTCGGGCAAACATTGAGAATGCGCTCCACTTCAGGCTTGTAGATGATCTCCAGGCAAGCGTCGCATTTGATCCACATACCCTCGGGTATTTTTATCTTCTTGTCGCTTTCTTCCTTTTTCCGGAACAATCGGATCGCCATGTTTTTACCTCAAGGCGGATTTTAAGGACCGGACAAATTGGCAAAGCCGCGCGGGACCTCTGGAGGATCTTCCGTCACGCTCCACAATTTTTACGCACGCGCTTCCAACAATCGCGGCATCGGCGTGCCGCACCGCTTGACGGGCCATCTCCGGCGTCGATATGCCAAACCCGACCGCCAAAGGGAGAGTAACAGCCGACTTCACTTTTCCCGACCATGACAACATCTCCGGCGGAAACATATCCCTTACGCCGGTAACACCAGTAACAGATATGAGATACATGAAACCTGAACCGGCCCGGTCAAATTCGCGGATTCGACCGATACCGCTGGTAGGCGCGGCCAACGGAATCCAGCAAAGCCCTTCCTTGCGCATTTCATCTATCGCCACGCCTGCTTCTTCATAAGGCAGATCCACGACAAGGAAGCCGTCTACACCGGCCGCGCGCGCATCCTTCCAAAGAGATGTTTGCCCGTACCGGAAAAACGGATTGTAATACCCAAACAGCACGACCGGCGTCGAGTGGGTTTTTTGCAATTCATGGACAAGCTCAAGCGCTTTGCGGACATTCATGCCGCCCGCAAGCGCCCGGCGCGACGCCGCCTCAATAGTTGGGCCGTCCGCCGTGGGATCGGAAAACGGAACGCCCACCTCCAGGATATCCGCGCCGCCGTCCGCCGCCGCCCGAAGATAAGAGAGCGAGGATTTGAAATCGGGATCGCCGGCGGTCAGATACACCACCAGCCCTTTTTCTCCCGCGTTTTTCAGCTTCAAAAAGGTATCGTTGATAGCGTTCATAAGGATGCCTTTTCCTGCTCCATCAGGATACCCGCGTCCTTGTCGCCACGGCCGGACAGGTTGATAAGCACGCTCTCCGATTTGCGCATCTTGCGCGCCAGAGCATATCCGTAGGCAACGGCGTGTGAAGATTCAAGCGCGGGCTGAATCCCTTCGTAACGCGACAGCAAGTCAAACCCTTCCAGTGCCTGAGTGTCCGTGACGGAAACATAGGTCGCCATTCCGGACTTTTTAAGCCACGCGTGCTCAGGACCCACGCCAGGATAATCAAGCCCCGCCGAAATCGAATACGCTTCGAGAATCTGCCCTCCTTCGTCTTGCAAAACGTACGACTTGCTGCCGTGAAGCACCCCTACTTTACCGCGAGCGATTGTGGCGCCGTGCTTGCCGGAAGAAAGTCCCTTACCGGCTGCTTCCACACCGAACAGGCGCACCTTCGGATGCTGTATAAAATCGTAAAAAATCCCCATTGCGTTGCTGCCGCCGCCCACGCACGCCCCCACGGCCGAAGGCAGCCCGCCGGTCGCCTTGCGAAACTGGCGAATAGCTTCCCGCCCGATGACAGACTGGAAATCGCGGACCATCATGGGGTACGGGTGCGGACCAGCCGTGGAGCCAATAAGGTAATAAGTGGTGCGCACGTTGGTGACCCAGTCGCGCAGCGCCTCGTTCATCGCGTCCTTCAGCGTCCGGCTCCCGGAAACCACCGGAGAAACGCGAGCGCCCAAAAGCCGCATCCGGAAGACATTGAGCGCCTGACGGCGAACATCCTCCTCGCCCATATATACCTCGCAGGGAATGCCCATCCTGGCGCAGACAGTGGCCGTAGCCACGCCGTGCTGCCCCGCTCCCGTCTCGGCAATGATCCGGCTTTTACCCATACGCCGGGCGAGAAGCCCTTGCCCAAGGGTGTTATTGATCTTGTGCGACCCCGTGTGCGCCAGGTCTTCCCTTTTCAGGAAAATGCGCGCGCCGCCGCCTTTTTCCGTCAGCCGTTGCGCAAAATAAACCGGAGTCGGGCGTCCCGCGTAATCCTGAAGCTGCGCGCCAAGCTCGCGCCGGAAAGCCGTATCCCGCTTTGCGGCCTTGTACGCCTTCTCCAGTTCTATGAGCGCGGACATCAGCGTTTCGGCAACGTATCTCCCGCCGAAAGGACCAAAGTGTCCCATATCGTCCGGAAGGCGGATCGCCCTATTTTTCCGCATTACGAAACCCCGCTCTGGCGTTTTTTATGAATGTCTCCACTTTTTCCACATCTTTCCTTCCCGGAGCAGACTCAACTCCCGAAGCCGTATCCACCCCAAACGGCCTTGCCGTCAAGATCGCCTTTTCCACGTTTTCCGGCGTCAGCCCCCCCGCAAGCGCCCAAGGCTTGCCCAGTCGTTCGAACTTGTCGGGAAGCGTCTCCCACCGGAGAGTTCTTCCGGTCCCTCCGTATTCGCCCGATCCCCCGGCGTCGAGCAAAAACGCTTCGCATGGAAACCGTTCAAGCGCATCGAGATCCACCGGCTGTTCGGCATGAATCACTTTTACGCGCCAAAGCCGTATTTTAGCTGCTTCCTCGGCCGTCTCGCCGCCGTGAAGCTGCACCCGCCCGACTCCCGTGCGTTCACAGACCGCCATAAGCGATTCCGGCGGCTCATTGACGAAGACCCCCACGACCCGGTCGCAACCGACAGCCCGCACGATCTCCCTGGCGGTTTCTTCTTTCACACACCGCTTCGACCCGCGGAAAAAATTGAGACCCACGGCGTCAGCTCCCATGGAGACGGCGCGCAACGCGTCTTCCTGTGTGGTCACTCCGCAGATTTTGATCTGAAACATATTTAAGGCAACTTATCCTTGCGTCTGGTTTTTCGCCTTATTTTCCCACATATCGGCGTATCGTGTCAGCGGGATCACCGCTATCCATCAGCGACTCTCCCACCAAAAAAAGACGCGCGCCCATCTGGTGGAACCGGCTTACCTGCTCCGGCTTGGAGATACCGCTTTCAACAACCGATATCGCTTTTTTAGGAACAAGCGGCAGCAAGCGTTCCGAAACGGCCAGATCAACGACAAGCGTGGAAAGATTCCGGTTATTGATCCCGATCAGCCGGGCCTTGGCGCCGGCCGCAATATCGAGTTCCCGTTCGTCGTGAATTTCGACCAATGGCTCGATTCCGTACTCCCTGGCAAAAGAAATCATCTCCGCCGTTTGGTCTCCCAAAACAGACACCATCAGGAGCGCAAGGTCCGCTCCGTAGGCTTTAGACTCGGCCACCATGTACTCGTCCAGGAGGAAATCTTTTCTGAGAAGTATCGCGTGAGGATACGCCTCCCGCACCTGGGCCAGGTCGGACAGCGACCCGCCAAACAGCCGCTCTTCCGTAAGGATTGAAATGGCCCAGGCGCCTCCGGAAAGATAAGCGCCGGCCCTTTCCGCCGCGTTGGCGTCCGGACAAATCCAGCCTCGGGACGGGGAAGCCCGCTTGATCTCCGCGATTACGGCGGGAGTGGACGGAACAGTGGAAAGCGATTCACGCGCTTTCTTGCGGCCGCCCGCCATTTCCTTAAGCGTCTCCAGGGAAACTTTGGATTTTCTTTCGGCAAGCGTCTCCCGAACGCCGTCAAGAATACGCGAAAGGTGGGTACTCATAGGACGTCAGCTTTTGCTCTTGCGTCCCAGGATCGACATAAAAGACTCCAGACGCCCCATGGCGGCGCCGGAATCTATCGAACGGGCGGCCTCGCTTACCCCTTCGCGAATATCCCCGGCCATTCCCCCGGCGACTATGGCAAAAGCGGCGTTTAGCAGAACAGCCTGCCGGCCCGGACCTTTGTCTCCCGACAATATTCCTTTGAGGATCTTCGCGTTGGTCTGCGCGTCCCCTCCCTTGATCGCTGAAAGAGGCGCGTACTCGAACCCAACCGAACGCGGGTCAAACAGGTATCGCTTCACCCGCCCTTCCCGCACATCCCACACGATGGAAGGAGCGGCCAGGGAAACCTCGTCGAGCCCGTCGGTGCCGTGGACGACGAAAGCCTTGCGATGCCCCAGTTCCGCAAGCACTCGCGCGTATGTCTCCCCAAGAGCTTCGCTGAACACGCCAACCATCTGGCAATTCGCGTTGGCCGGGTTTGCGATAGGCCCAAGAATGTTGAATATCGTCCGGATGGCGATCTCGCGGCGCGGGCCGATTGCGTACTTCATCGCCGCGTGAAACTTGGGCGCGAACATGAAGGTAATGCCAGCCTCGTCGAGACTTCTTTGAACTCTTGCGGCATCGGCGTCGAGATCCATGCCCAGCGTCTCCAAAACATCGGCGCTTCCGGAGCGGCTGGTGACCGAGCGGTTGCCGTGTTTGGCGATAAGAACCCCGGCGCCTGCGGCGACAAAGGCAACGGTGGTGGATATGTTAAAAGTACCCACCCGATCCCCTCCCGTACCGCATGTGTCGAGGACATCGCGTCCCGCCGGGGCGACTATTCGGACCGCCTTCTGACGCATCACTTCCGAAGCCGCCGCGATCTCGGTGGTTGTCTCCCCTTTCATCGAAAGACAGGCAAGAAAAGCCGAAACCTGCGCGGGAGTCGCCTCTCCTCCCATAATCATCCGCATGGCGTCACGCATGCCGTCGGCGGACATGTTTTTGCCGGAGGAAACCGCGTGGATCGCCTCGCGGATGTTTCCGTACTCCCGCAAAACCGGCTGGGAAGGGTTTATCAAAGACAGGAAATTCTCCATGATCCGCATGCCGGATTGGGTCATCACAGATTCGGGATGGAACTGCACTCCGAAGATCGGCTTTTCGACATGGCGAAGCCCCATCACTTCCCCATCATCCGCCTCGGCGCACACTTCAAGTACGTCAGGGATAGACGCCCGCTCAACGGCCAGAGAATGGTATCGCATGGCGACTAAAGGATTCTCGACCATCGAGAATATGCCTTTGCCGTTGTGCCGCACCGGTGATGTCTTCCCGTGCATCAACGCGTGAGCCCGGACAATCTTTCCTCCGAAGAGCTTGCCGATGCACTGGTGGCCAAGACAAACACCAAGAACAGGAACCCGGTCCTGAAACGCGCGTATCGCCTCGATAGAGACGCCCGCCTTGTCCGGATCTCCAGGGCCGGGAGAAATGACAAGACCGGAAGGCGATAGCCAATCCAGCTCTTTGACCGTTACGGCGTCGTTACGGAACACGGACACTTCGGCGCCAAGTTCGCACAGATACTGGACGATGTTGTAGGTGAAAGAATCGTAGTTGTCGATGAGGGCAATCAAACCGTTTCCCTCTTGAGCGAAACACCGGCAGCCTTGAAAAGAATCCGGGACTTGTTCAAAATCTCCTCCCATTCCCGTTCCGGATCGGAGTCGGCTACAATCCCCCCTCCGGCCTGTATCTTCGCCACGCCTTCCCGCATGACTATGGTGCGAATCGCGATGCAAAAATCCATGTTTCCTTGAGGGTCAAAGTATCCGACCGCGCCGGCATAGATCCCGCGCCGGAAAGGTTCCAGTTCGGATATGATCTGCATCGCCCGCACTTTCGGCGCTCCGGATACGGTGCCGGCAGGGAAAGCGGCGCGCAGCACGTCGAAAGCTGTCAACCCTTCGCGCAGTTTTCCCACAACATTGGAAACGATGTGCATCACGTTTGAGTAGCGCTCTATGGCCATAAGCTCGTTGGCCTTCACCGTCCCCCATTCCGCCACCCGCCCGACATCGTTGCGTCCCAGGTCAACCAGCATCATGTGCTCGGCTATCTCTTTTGGGTCGGAAAGAAGATCCGCCTCAAGACGCCTGTCCTCTTCCGGATCAGCGCCGCGCGGCCTGGTGCCCGCTATCGGGCGCAGTTGGATGTCGTTTCCCTCAAGCCTCACGAGAACTTCCGGCGACGACCCAACCACAGACAATTTGTCGATTTTCAGCAGATACATGTACGGGGAAGGGTTTAGCGCCCGAAGGACGCGGTACGCTTCCGCTTCGGATCTGTTCGTTTTCACGGTCGCCCGGTTGGAAAGCACAGCCTGGATGATGTCGCCATTGCGGATATATTCCTTGACCCGCTCCACGGCTTCCATATGTCCTTCGCGCGACACTTCAAAACCGTATTCCCCGGAAATATCTTCGGGGATGTCGGACCATGCCAGCGGAGACCGCAGGATCTCCCTGACCTCCCGCACGGCTTCCACGGCGCAATCGTAAGCCTCTGAAAGATCTCTCCCTTCAGAAGCTTCGACGTGAGCGACAATGAGGATCGTATGCCGGACGTTGTCGAAAATCACCAATCGGGAGGGGAAGAGAAACATCGCGTCCGGATGAGGCGACGGCGGCCGGTCCCCCCCCACCTTTTCGAGATAGCGGACATAGTCGTAAGAAATGTAGCCGACCGCGCCCCCGGAAAGCTTCGGCAGTCCGGGCGCCGCCTGGTAGCGTATTTCTTTCAGAAGAGCGGCAAGAGCTTCAAGCGGATCATTGGCAGCCGAAAGCGTGCGGGTATCCCCGCCTTTGCAAACCGTAATCCCGTCCGGACCGGCAAGAAACCGAGCATGCGGGTCAAATCCTATAAAGGAGAACCGCGCCCACTTCTCTCCTCCTTCCACGCTCTCTAAAAGGAAATGATCCGTGGGAAACCGCTTGGCCACTTTGAGGTAGGCGGAAACAGGCGTCTCAAGGTCGGCGTGAAATTCGGTCCAGACAGGGACCAGCCCGCCTTCCGATGCCTGATAGAGAAACCGCTCCCTGTCGGGGAAAACCATCACATTCGCCTATTCCGAAACTATGATGGGGTTTATTTTGAATGCCGAGCTGATATCCTTTACCGTCTTGTTCGCGTCTTCCTTCGATTTGTACGCGCCTGCCTGCACCTTGAACAGGTCTTTGCCGCCTACGGCCTCACGAACCACTTTTGCCTTGTATCCCTTTTTATCGAGTTTAGCCTTCAGCGCATCGGCCGATTCACGGCTTCTAAAAGCGCTCGCCTGCACTATGAACGCTTTCTTTGCCGTCGAAACGGCGGCGGGCTTGGGCGGGGGAGGCGCGGGCGCTTTCGATTTGACCAGCGGCTGCGGCACAGCGTCTTTACTCGTAAGAGAATCCGGGAAAGTGACGGCTTTCTCGCTTGTCTTGAGCTCTTCTATCGGGTCCGGAGGAGGAGGGGGCGGCATAACGACCGGAATCTGCACCGCTTCCTCGGAGTACGCGGACATCTCACGTTCGATCTTTTCTTTCTTTTGCCCTTCGTCCTTGCGCGCCGAAAATCCGCTTGCCCGATCCTTTTCGACCATGCGTCCTACTTGCAAGCCAAGGAAAAATACAACGGCAAAAACAACAAGAGTTCCAATGATGAAAAAAGTGTTGGAATACCGGTCAGGATCTCCCCATTTGTTTTCGTTTTTGTGTCGTAATATTTTCACATACGCTCCGGAGCCGTGACACCAATCAGTGACAATCCTGTGGCGACGACCGTTCTAACCGCTCCCGCAAGCGCGAGGCGGGCCTGGGTTCGTTCCGAACTTTCTCCAATAAACCGGTGCTGGTGATAAAACGAATGAAACTGGTCCGCAATCTCTATGAGATAAAACGGAATTTTGTGCGGTTCGCGCGATTTCGCGCTATCGAGGACCACGCTGGGAAAGCGGGCCACAGCCTTCATGAGCCGGATCTCTTCCGGAAGCGTCAGTATGGAAACCGGCGGGCACGGCCCAAGAGCTTCGCCCCGCGCCTCCGCTTCGTTGAAGATGCTGCATATCCGGGCGTGGACGTACTGAACATAGTAAACCGGGTTTACCCGTTCGCCTTTTTTTGCCAGCGTCAGGTCAAAATCAAGATGGGTGTGATAGCTTCTCAGCAGATAGAAAAATCTGGCCGCGTCGATGCCAACCTCATCGAGTACTTCCTTAAGTGTCGTGAATTCTCCGGAGCGCGTCGACATCTGGACAGGAGCGCCTTCCCGCACCAGCGTGACAAACTGCACCAGCAGCACCTCCAGAGCCGAGTCGCTTCCCGTCAACGCGCGCAACGAAGCCCGCAACCTGGCCACGTACCCGTGGTGGTCGGCGCCCCATATGTTGATCAGGCGAGTGTATCCGTCGCGCAGTTTGCGGCGGTGATACGCAACATCGGCGGCAAAATAGGTCGTGCGGCCGTCGGCGCGAACCAGAACCCGGTCTTTTTCATCTCCCATTTCCTGGCTGCGCAAAAAAGTCGCGCCTTCCGACTCATACAGCAATCCACGGCTGCGCAATTCGTCGATAGAGCCGGTCACTTCACCCCGAGCATGCAGTTTCTCTTCCGGAAACCAGTTATCGTAGCCAACGCGGAACGACTCCAGATCCTTTCTTATTCCGTCAAGTATCCGGTCCCCCGCCTCTTTACGGAACAAAGAAAGCGCCTCTTCTTCCGGCGTGTCGGCGTATTGATCCCCGCGCTCCGCGCGGAGTTCACGGGCAAGCTCTATCATGTACTCGCCTTTGTAGCCATCCTCCGGGAGATCGGTGGGGCGTCCGCACTCGGTCCGGTATCTTGCCAGCAGCGACCGGCCCAGGTTGTCCATCTGGTTTCCCACATCGTTTACATAATATTCGCGGACCACCTTATGTCCGGTGAACTCAAGAATCCGCCCCAGCGCGTCTCCCACAGCGGCCCCGCGACCGTGGCCCACATGCAGCGGACCGGTTGGGTTTGCGGAAACAAACTCAAGCAGCACGGTTTCGCCTGCGCCGGCATCGGAAGAGCCAAACCTCGCGCCTTCGGCAAGTACGCGCGTGAGAACCTCCGCCCAAACGCTTTCGGACAAAACAATATTGATGAAGCCCGGCCCCGCGATTTCGAGCGACGCAATCAACTTTCCGCCGTCTTCCTCCCGGATCGCCGCAACCAGTTCTTCGGCAACAAGACGCGGCTTCTTGCCAAGCCGACGCGCAATCTGCATTGCCGCGTTTGAAGAAAAATCTCCGTGGGATTCTTGCCGGGGTATTTCGAGGAGAACAGGGAGATTCTCCCGCTCTCCCCATTCCTTGAGTTTTCGCTCTGTTACAGAAGATACAAGGGATTCTACAATCTCCCGAATGTTCAAAACGGCGCCTCTAAATGAAAATATTTACAGATAAGACAGTCTATTCCTGTCATCCATGAGTGTCAACGCCGCCGTCCTAAACCAGAATCCGCAGCATAAGCGGCTTCTTTAGCGATATACCTATTTAGGCGTACCTTCTGTTTCGCGGCAAAGCCAAATATGACGGAAACAGGGTACGCCGGCATATACATGAAAACCGCGTCCATCACAGCGGCCATAGCGGGAACGGCTTCGTTTGAGCGAAAAGCATCTCATAATGGCGCCGGGCTTTCCGCCGCTAAAACGGGAAAACCCAAGAAGTATCTATTAGAACAAGTAAGACGCAACCGAAGTTTGCCAAGGATAGCAAACAAGACGTGCCCTAAGGAGAGAGTCTTAAGCAAATGAAACCCCACGTGCTCTTGTTCAGCGAAACCTACCACTCTCCAAAAACGAAACAACAGCCCGCGCGGTGTCGGCTCGCCAATGAATCTGTTCGTGAGGGCACGGAATCAATATTTCGTCGCTTGCGGCTACGTGGCGGACGGATTTCGCCGTGACAAGTCCGTCGTGCTCTCCGGGCAGCAAAAACCGTCTTACGATATCCGGCTTCGTGCCTATGACAATGCCAATATCCGGCGCGGGAACATTACGAGGCGGGGCGATATCCGACCCCGGTTCCGCAAAATCGTGGAGGCTTTTGAGAATCTCGCCAGAAAACGGAAGCTTCAACAACAAGTTGGCGTAAGGCGACCCGCCGTTGGGCGTCCCTATCAAGACTACCCTGCCCAGCCCTTCGACCACCCGGCGCGACAAATAGTCCCGGATAATTAGCCCTCCCATGCTGTGTCCTACGAAATGCACAACATCTTTCCCGGAGGTGAGCTTTTCGCATATTGGGACAATAATTCGGGCCAAAGACTCGCCGCACTCGCGAATACCTCGAAACGTAGTCGGCAAAGTAGGAGCTACGGTATGGTACCCCTGCCGCTGCAGCTTTTTAGCAAGGTAACGCATATTGCGCCCACGCCGAAAAAACCCGTGAACAAGCACTACGGTTTTCAAAGCGAAAGATCCTCTTTGCTTTTCAAAGGATAACCGTCAGATAAAATCGTGGCTGCCGCCGCTATGGAATGATGATCACCTTCTCTTTTTCATGGATAAATCCCATCTTGCGAGCCTCGTCCTCTATTACGGCAGGATTGCTTTTGAGCCCTTCGACCTGGTTTTTCAACTCGGCGTTTTCGCGGCGCAACTGCTCAACTTCAGCGCGCAGCAGTTTCTCGGTGTTCCGCAGCTTCAGAAAGTTCACAACGCCCATATCCCGAAACGTGGATATCAGCATGGCGCCAAGCACAATCAACAATGCCGCAATCAATAACGAAAGCCGCATCCGGTTTTTAGAAGGTTCTTTCAAAAGTCCCTCCATCGGTTGACACCCGCGTTGCCTAAAAATTCACCCCAATTGAAGAACCGCCGGAACTGCTCGACCCGCCGCCGCCGGCGGCAACAGCCGCAATTCCTGCCGCAGCGGCCACGGCAATCCCCCAAACCCACCAACTTTTGTACCACGGTTCGAACTCCTGGTCTTTCTCTTCAGCAGGCCATCCGTTTTCCAGCAGTTTACCGGCAAGCCATTTTCCGGTCGCCTGCGAATTTCGCTCACCGTCCCGTATTCGCTTCTCCCCCAAAAAAACAGGAGCGTTCACCGGCTTCCCGTGGGAATACGCCTTTGCGATATACCCATCCCCGGAACCATCCTTTTCCAACGTAACGACAGCTATCCATTGAACGCCGGCGGCTGTGGCAAGTTCGCCGATAAGCGGCCCGGCTCCCCATCCCTGCTTTCCTCCTCCTTCCGAAAGCAGATCACCAAGACGCGCCACCCGGTCGCCGGGCAAATTGAAATCAAGCGTATCCGCGTCGCCCGGAAGCCATTGCCCGACCTTCTCCTCATCTTTGTACCCAGGGTGGGATACCCGTATATTTACAGGCCCCGTTTTCCCAGGGTTTATTCTTACGGGAGTCCTTCCTTTAGAGACGCCATCCACAAAAACAACCGCGCCGGACGGAAGCGACTGAACAAGAAGCTCGGCTTCCGGCAAAAGACGGCTTGAGAGGCTTCCCCACACAGTGAGAACCTGCGGCGGAAACAAAGCCGGGTCCGGAACAAACCCTGGGCGAAGCGCCCTGGATCGGGAAAACAGCGACTCCGCGGAGGAAACATGCCCATCTCGCAGCTTGATAATCCCCTGTCTCAGGAAAATCTCCGCAAGGAACGGTCGAATCGCTTCATTGAACCGGCAGCCTCTTGCTTCACTCTCCGCTTCGGACAAAAGCTTTGCGGCCTCCCTGTTTTCCACTTTTTCCATGTGCCGGGACGCCCGCAAGATCCTCCCCGAAATGCTTTTGAGTGTCGCGTCGTCCGGAACCGGATAGATGGCGTTTATATCCACCACCGGCGCCGCCTCGACAGGCACGGCAACCCAGCGGACATGAACTTCTTTTGTTATTTTTTCCGGAATCCGGTCCAGAATCTCACGCGAATATGTTTCAGGTATGTCGGGAGCGGCGTATTTCAAAAACAGGGCCGGTTCAACATCGAGCGATCCGGTCGCTTTCGCAACCGCCGGAAACGCACACTGGACCAATATGAGAACGATCAACAGCAGGGCAATGAAGCTATGCCCGCTTGACGTAGATTTCATCCGTAATTTCCTTATCCACCGCGACCGTCGTCTGGCCAATCTGTATTACGTGGGACGGGTTCTTTTGCATCAGCCGTATAATGCTGCCGGGAACAATGCCAAACGATGACAGTTTTTCCAGCCGCTTGACTGATTTTGGAGTGATAAAAACAATCCGGACAGGCACGGAAAGAGAAGCGTCGGACAAACGGGTTACAAGCGGCCGAACCTCCGTCTTGATCCGGTCGCAGCATTCCCCGCGCGGTATCGGCTTTCCGTGGGGGCAAACCGGAGGATGCCCCATGAAGGCGCAGACGCTTTCCGTAACCTCCTCGGAAAGAATATGCTCGAACTTGCAGGCGTTGCTGTCGATCTGCTGCGGCTCGATCTCGAACAAGGTATGAAGGAGAACTTCCGCCAGCCGATGCCGCCGCACAATGACACGGGCGCGCTCATCCCCCAAAGGGGTCATGCGGATGTCGTCTCCCGCGATCTCCAGATGGCCGCTGGAGCGCAGCTCCTCGATCAGCGATTCCGGCGACTCTTCCTGAGTCTCCCGGAGCAGTTCCGAGCGGCCGCTTTTACCCAGTTCCCGGAGAGTCCACAAAAGCTCCAGAATTTCGTCTTGCCCGTAAATGGTCATCTGGCTTTCCTTCTCTTTATAAGAGTTCTTACAAAATTTATAACCCCGGATTCGGGCATGGGAAACGAGTAGCGGCACCGGGGACAATGGACAATAGAGCAGTCTTTTCTCATGGGACAGCCGGCGCCGCGGCATCCGCTCTTTGTGTCTATCTCAAGCCCGCAAAGAGGACACGAAATATCCCTGGAAACTTTGGATATCAAAACGTTACCCCAAACAAGCGAGCCACAAAATTTACCACCGCTCCTACCAGAATCGCAAACGGAAAAATGAAGAGGACCATACAGGCCGTAACCCTCCCGCCGTGTTCCTTGTAGATCACCAGCAGGTTGGCCAGACACGGAATGAAAAGGGTGATGGTGACCAGGCTGACCATCACCTGCAGATTGGTGAGCATGCCTTCCCTGGCCATGGCAAACAATCCCGCGGCGCCATAATCTCTGCGCAAAAAGCCGATCATGAACGCCTCGGATGTTTTTGGAGGCAGATCCAGGAGCTTCACCACCACCGGTTCCGAAACTCTTTGAACCCACAGCAGGATTTCTAAACGATCCGCGACAAAAAGAATCAGCGTCCCCAAAAGAAACAGGGGAACCGCCTCACGCATGTACCATTCGATTCGAGCCATCGTCTTCACCAGGAGATTTCCTGGCCTGGGCAGACGTATAGGTGGAACCTCCATAATAAAATCTGATGACTCGCCAGGAATTACCTTTCCCGCCAGGTAGCCAACCAGAAAAAAGACCCCAAGGAGCAGTAAAAACCAGACAACGGACGCTTTGATCCCAATATCGGCAAGCATGCCCATTATGACTCCAAGCTGCGCCGAACAGGGAATTCCCAAGGCAAGCAGGAGCGTGACGATGATACGCTCTCTTTTCGTTTCCAGAATGCGCGTTGTCAAAGTGGCCATCGTGACGCATCCAAATCCCAGGATCATTGGCAGTACCGCTTTCCCGTTGCACCCGATCTTCCTGAAAACCCTGTCCACCATCACGGATAACCGCGGAAGATAGCCGGAATCCTCCAGAGTCCCGAAGCCTAAAAAAAACGTTCCCACGATCGGAAGAACAATGGCGATGGCGTAGGAAAAACCCATAGATATCATCCCGTAAGGCCCCACGAGAAAATCCTTCAGAAACGGCCATGGAAACACCCGATCTATTACCCACGTCGCGGCCGGCACGACATATCCATCGAAAAAGATGTTTTTGAACAGATCCACGAGAACACCGGCGCCGAAAACACCAACGAACAAATAGGCGATAAACAGGACCACCGCAAGGATAGGTATCCCATACACCGGGTCCATCGAGAGCCATCCAAACCGCGCGGCAAGATCGGCTTTTTCAGGTTTTGGCTCTTCCGCGTCCTCTGTTTCGAAAAGCTGGTCGATCCACATCAGGCGCGCCTGGTTCACCCGGTACAAAATGTCCTCACCCGTTGTTTCGACCAGACGGCTCCTTTGCGCATTCATCTCGCGGATCTGATGCGCCGGGACATTCCCCGCAAGCCAGGGAGTAAGCGAGTCGTCGCCGCAAAGCAGCATCAACGCAAGCGCCCGCTTTCCTATCGGCGTCTTGTCGGGCAGCAACTCCTTCATCCGTTCGATGGCTTCTTCGATCCGGACGCCGTAACTGATTGAGGCGATGGAAGGCGCGGCTTGCTCCAAAAGCGAAAGCAGCCGGTCTGTCCCCTGCTTTCGGACAGCCACTGTGGGAATTACCCGTACCCCTAACTTTTCCTCCAGAATGTCCAGGTTGGGCATGCTCTTTTTGCTGCGCACCTCGTCCATCATGTTGACAGCCATGACAAACGGGACTTCCATTTCAGCCAACTGAACGGTGATCATAAGGGAGCGCCGCATGTTTCGGGCATCGCACACCTGCAGGACATATGCTTCGGATTCCAGCATGAGAATATCCCGCGTAACGCGCTCGTCCTCCGACATGGGGATCAGCGAATAGGCGCCCGGAGTGTCGATGATTTCGTACGTCGATCCCCGATCCCTGGCCTCTCCTCTTGTAACCTCGACAGTTGTGCCGGGATAGTTCGAGACGTTGACGTACCTTCCGGTCAACGCGCCAAATATTACACTCTTTCCGACATTGGGATTTCCGACAAGGACAACGCGGGCAGCCTGCTTCCCCACCCCGGAAAACGCGGAGGTCATTTCTTTGCGCCTCCCGTCCCTTCCGCCGCGCAAAGGCGGCAGCGTCCGAAAATATCAAGACGGTGAGCTTCCGGCAGGAAACCGTGACGCCGCGTAACGAGATCCTGCAGTTTTTCTATCTCCGGATCTTTGAACTCGATTACATCCCCGCATTCGGTGCAGACGAGGTGGTCGTGGTGCGCGGAAAGGCTGCTTTCATATCGCTTTGAGCCGTCGCCGAAATCAAGTTCGTTGGCGTAACCCATACGAACGAGCAGCTTCAAAGTTCTATAGACGGTAGCGGCCCCTACCCTGGAAAATTTTTTCCGGACAACGCTGGTCAGTTCGTCCACAGTTACATGGACTTTAGACTTTAAAAACGTCTCTATTACGACAAATCGGCTCCGGCTGCGCTTTCCCCCTTCCATCAAAATACGGGCTTCGATTCCATCTATGATTGCTTTCAAGCGGAAGGGTTCCTTTTGTGATGATTTTGAAATTCATTTTCACATTATACGCCTCACTTCCTGATCATCAATGAAAAACGTCCGGTTCTGAATGGCGTTATTTATCCCGGATTCGCCATCAGGCATTAATTTCTATAGCGGTTTGGGCTCAAGCGCTTACATACCCTCTGAAGATGTGAAATATTCCTTGCCTCCTTACGTTTGCCAGTCAGCCATGACAGGGTTGTGGCAATACCGACTATGCAATCAAGCATTTATTGCTCTAAAGAGGCGATAAGTGTTTCTGCGGATACATAAAAAAACGGCCCCTTTGGAAAAAGGGGCCGTTTTTGAAGTTTCCTTATTAGGGAATAAGCTTCGTTTAAGACTCGGAGGTTTTGCGCGGAGCGCGCGGAGCGCGTGCCGCCTTTATCTCCTGCCCTCCCCGAACTTTTTCCGATTTCGGAGCGACTCTTGTCTTGCGCTCGGCCTTACCCTTATCTGCCTTGGCTATGGATTTCTTCGCCGTCGCTTTCTTTTTACTTTTAGCCTTGGCTTTTTTCTCCTCGGCGGGAAGATACTCGATGATCGCCATCTCGGCGCCGTCCCCGACCCGATATCCGGTCCTCAAGATCCTGGTATATCCGCCTTCCCGCGTCGTAAACCGCCCGGCAAGCGTTTCAAACAGCTTGTCGGTGGACTCTTTGTTGCTCAACAGGGCAAATGCCGTACGGCGGGCGTGGAGCGTTCCACGCTTGCCCAGCGTGATCAGGCGGTCGCCGAGCCGCTTGAGTTCCTTGGCTTTCGGAACCGTCGTCTCGATCCTTTCTGAAAGAACCAGGGAGTTCATGAGGTTCCGCAGAAGCGCCTTCCGGTGCCCCGGGTTCCTTCCTAATTTCCTGTGATCGTTGGCGTGGCGCATGTCATCCTCTTCTTTTTCAGGTGATCAACTTTCTTCCCGCACTGGGCTGTGCTTTTCCGGAACAAACCCCTCCACCTTCATTCCAAGGGAGAGCCCCATTCCTTCCAGAACCTCTTTTATCTCGTTCAAGCTTTTTTTGCCGAAATTCTTGGTTCTGAGCATCTCCTGCTCGGAACGCTGCACAAGTTCGCCGATAAACTTGATGTCGGCGTTCTTGAGGCAGTTGTAGGCCCGGACAGAAAGCTCCAGTTCCTCTACCGGCTTGTACAGATTTTCGTTGCCGGCCCCATCTTCAAGGCGCAACGGTTCGTCGGGCGTCTCCGCCTCGTCATCGAAGTTGATGAAGGAGGTGAGTTGATCCTTCAATATCTTCGACGCGTACGCAACCGCGTCCGCCGGAAGCATCGACCCATCGGTCCACACTTCAAGCGTCAGCCGGTCATAGTCGGTCTGCTGCCCGACGCGCGCGTTCGTGACGGTAAAATTCACCTTCCGCAACGGCGAGAAGATAGCGTCGATCGGAATTGTGCCGATAGGAGCATTCTCCTCAAGGTTTCGCTCCGCCGGAACATATCCCTTGCCCATGCGAACCGTCAGATCCATATCAAGGACCGCGTTATCGGAAAGCTCCGCGATGTGGTGGTCGCGGTTTAGAATCTCAACCATGGGGTCCGAAGAAATATCGGACGCCTTGACCCGGCAGGGTCCTTTAGCCTTGAGCCGAAGCGTACGCTGCTCCGGCGAATGCATGCGAAGACGGATCTCTTTCAGGTTCAGGATGACATCCGTCACATCCTCGACAACGCCCACCATCGTGGAAAACTCGTGCTGGACACCCTCGATACGCACGGAGGTGATGGCGCCTCCTTGAAGAGATGACAGCAACACCCGTCGTAACGCGTTTCCCAACGTGGTCCCAAACCCGCGCTCCAGCGGTTCGGCAACAAATTTACCGTAATTGAACGTAGCCGAATCGGTCTGAACTTCGATCCGTCGGGGCTTTATAAGCTGTTTCCAGTTTCTCTGAAACATGCGTCCCCCTTAACTTATGCCGCCAAAAAGTTTACTTCGAGTACAATTCGACGATTAGCTGTTCTTGTATCGGTTCCTGAATATCCGCGCGAACAGGCAAAACCTTCACGACACCGCGGAATTCTTCCCTGTTAAGCTCAAGCCAGGCCGGAATTCCCTTTCTCACGACAGCGTCAAGCGACTCGTTAAGGTTCGGAATCTTCCTGCTCTTCTCGCAAAGCTCTATGACATCACCGGCCCGAACAAGGAAAGAAGGGATATTAACCTTCTTGCCGTTCACGGCAAAGTGACCGTGCCGGACAACCTGGCGGCTTTCCCGCCGCGTCGGCGTGAAACCAAGCTTGTACACCACGCTGTCGAGACGCCGCTCAAGCAACATCAGCAGGTTGTCGCCAGTTTTGCCCTTCATTCGTTCCGCCTTCTCGAAATAGTTGCGGAACTGCTTTTCGAGAACCCCGTAGATCCTCTTTGCCTTCTGCTTCTCACGGAGCTGGACACCGTAGTCGCTATGCTTGGGCCGTCGTTGGCCATGCTGGCCCGGAGGGTATCCTCTCCGCTTGATGGCGCACTTGTCCGTGAAACAGCGGTCTCCCTTCAGGTAGAGTTCAATGCCTTCCCTGCGACACAGCCGGCAGACAGCCTCTCTATACCTTGCCAAAGAAAATTTCCTCCTTGTCCCTTTGAGGTGTTGCGCTGATCAGACGCGACGCCGCTTAGGCGGCCTACAACCGTTATGCGGAATAGGCGTTACGTCCCGGATGTAGTTGATCTTGAGCCCTGCGGCCTGAAGCGTCCGCAACGCGGCCTCGCGGCCCGACCCGGGTCCCTTTATGTTGACCGTCACGGTATTCACGCCGCTGTCCATAGCCTTCTTCGCTACATCTTCCGCGGCAATGGTCGCGGCAAAGGGCGTACTTTTACGCGACCCTTTGAACCCCTTCGCTCCCGCGCTTGCCCAGGCGATGGTGTTCCCGTCGGGGTCGGTTATCGTGATGATCGTGTTGTTGAAGGTCGCCTGGATATGGGCCACGCCAACCGGCACGTTTCTGCGGACCTTCCTCTTCCCCTTTTTCCTCGGTGCTGCCATCGTTCCTCCGAATATTTAAATAAACTATTTCTTGGTGGCTTCTTTTTTCTTGGCGACCGCGCCTTTTCTCGGGCCTTTGCGCGTCCGGGCGTTTGTATGCGTGCGCTGCCCGCGCGCGGGAAGTCCTTTTCTGTGCCGAAGGCCCCGATAAGTTCCCAGGTCCATGAGCCGCTTTATGTTCATCGAGACCTCTTTTCGGAGATCTCCTTCGACCCGGTAATTGGCGTCGATGACGTCGCGGATACGAGCAACCTGGTCATCGGTCAGCGTGTTCGTCCGTATATTGGCGTCCACGCGGGCTTCTTCGAGAATTCTGATTGCCGTGGTCGGGCCGATGCCGTAGATGTACGTCAAAGCCGTCCCGATCTTTTTGGTCTTTGGAATGTCCACTCCAGCTATACGTGCCAACCGTTTCCTCCCTGCCCTTCCCGGGCGCGTGCGTCCGGCGCTGCGCCGGCGATTCTCATCCCTGGCGCTGCTTGTGCTTCGGGTTCTCGCAAATAACCCTGACAACACCTTTCCGACGGACGATCTTGCATTTTGCGCACAATTTCCGCACCGACGGCCTGACCTTCATCTTCTTCCCCTTTTCATTTCGAACGGTAGATGATCCGCCCTCTGGTCAGGTCGTACGGCGTCAACTGAACCGTGACCCGATCACCGGGCAAAATCCGGATGAAGTGCATTCTCATCTTCCCTGAAATATGAGCAAGCACCTTCATCTTGTTATCAAGCTCCACCCGAAACATAGCGTTCGGCAGCGGCTCGATTACGGTACCTTCTATTTCAATCGCTTCTTCTTTGGGCATACATGCCTTTTAAAATAAACGATTTATGGTGCCTTACCTTACGTAATACTTAGTGTTTCGTTTCCGTTTTCCGTTATAACAATCGTATGTTCAAAGTGCGCCGACCGACTCCCATCCTTCGTCAACACCGTCCACCCGTCACTCATCACCCGCACAGCATATCCTCCGACATTAATCATCGGCTCAATCGCAATGGTCATCCCCGGATATAGTTTCGTACCTGTTCCGCAGGAACCAAAGTTAGGAACCTGCGGTTCTTCATGCATC
>WRHP01000016.1 GCA_009783195.1 Syntrophorhabdaceae bacterium
GTTTCTCGGCCTTCATGTAGAGCGGTAATAGGGTCGAAGCTTGAGCCAGACGGATAAATACTTATATTGTTATATGAGGTTCCAACAACCTGATCCAAAGTTTTGCCTATGACTTGTAGTGCGGTGTTATTCATATAAATAATTTTATGATTCATATCAATGATAGAAAGTGGTTCGGTTACGCTATCAACGATGCTGTCGGCCATTTCATCAAATGAGTCGGCAAGCACGCCAAACTCATCCTTGATGTTTGAGCGAAGCCGGAACTGCCGCTCTCCCATGCGGAACCGGGATATGCCGCGCAGCATCAGGTTGATATTGTCTGTCAGATAAGACGATAGAATAATGGCGATCAGAATAATCAACACGAATAAAACTATGCTTGTGGCGACGAGTTTAATTGCGTAAGTCAGCAGAGTGCTGTCAATGGCTTTTGTAAGTTTTTTTTCCGTATCGCGCGCCGGGGCCGTGAAATCTTCAATGCCCGAACCAATGGTTACAAAGGCAAATCCGCGCCTGGAGCCGTTTTGGTTTTCTGGAGAGTACTTGCCAGTATAATAAGGAATTGCGCCGGCGGTAGTCGGTTTGTAAATACCGCTCCACAGAATATAAAACGAGCCGGAGCCGCCGCTTTCCGTAAGGTCCATCCAGCCTGTGCATTGCGGGGCGTTGTTCAGATATCGTCCGTCGAGACCGACAAAGCCCGCCTTGGTAAGTTTGCCGGCAGGTTTTTTTGAGCGCGATTGCCTGTCTTTCTCTCCTGTGTTGGTGTTTATTATTTTTTCGCCAAATTGCGGCAAAATACTTCTATTGTCTTTATTTGCCTCATAGAAAGCTCCCCAGCTTGTGCCTTCCGACTCCTTGCTGAGATTATCCCAGGCAGGATTATCTTCTAACCATTTCGCGCCGCCCGCGTCATACCATACCTGAAAAGGAGTACCTGTTTTCGGCGCTCCAGTATCCGCGTCTGGTGTTCCTTCGAGCCACGGAGTCTGTGGTTCGCCTGTAAAAGGGTTGTACCCGATTATGGAATGATGTCTTGGATGGCATATGTTGCGGCATTTGTAATCCCAGATAAACGCGTAATTGCCATCGTACGCGTTAGGGATCGTAATGTAGCGCTTATTCATCGGAGTAATATGGTCAACAAATGTCATTATATGGTTATGGTTCAAGGCAATGGTGGCATAACCTATAATTTTTCCGTTGTTTTTGGTGACCGGTGTTGCCCAGCGTATAATGCCTTCAAAGCGCTGGCCGACGGGGTTCTCCTCACCCGCATAGGCTTGTTTTTTAGCTATTTCAATAAACTCTTCAGGTGGGAGATTTCCGATTTTTTGCAGCAAATCATAATTTGGGTGTGTCTTGGGAACATCGTTCAGGAATACTCCTGGCGCGTACATTCCAATATAGTTTGTGCCGACATACGCGCCGATTACATCAGAAACATAAATCTCTCCAGGTTTTAATTTTTTTAATTCTTCAAAGTAATTTTCCGCTTTTATATAAGTGTTGGCCTTGTTGGATACGTTAACTTTCTTTGGGTTTAAGGGATAATTCTTTTTTGATGAATGCGGAGATGTGTATTTATATAATTCATTTCCACGTAAATCAATAAATGTTACTTCGTCATATAGGGGGATACTTCCATGAAATTGCTCTAAAAAATCAGGCGCTCTGTATTGAAAGCTGCTTTTGTGCATTATGTCATTATTTTCTTTGTTTGAAGATACATCTGTTGGTCCGTCATATTTAAACGGTTCTTTTTCTACCCATGACTTGCCGTCCTTTGCAAGCACCCATTCTCCTTGTTTTGTAATCTTGCGATTTCTGCTTTCGGAGAAGGCTTTGTAGGCTTTGTCTGAAGGGGGAAGATTTGCAAGTAAAAGTATATCCTGATCACGTTGATAGAGAAATTTTGCAATGGCTATTGACGTATCAGTAGTCATTCTCTCTATGTTTTCTCTTGCACTGTCATTTAGCGCTTTTGCGGAGTCGGTGACGGCGATATTGCTTAGCATATTACCCAACGAAGCGATCTGCTTTAGCGCAATAGCCGTAAGTAAGAGAATAGGGATAGCCATGATGGCAAGGAAAATAAGTATTAACTTTGGGCGCAGCTTTAAATTAAGCCTATTTAATAGAGATCTTAACCCTTTTATTTGATTGAATGAATTATACGGCATAGACATCATAACTCCCATTGGCTAAAGACAGTTATGATTGAGCGTGATTGTCGAGGTAAATCCAATTCATGTTTTATCCGTGTTGCATCATTAGCCTTCATATTATGCCGCTTGTGTTTCGCGGCATAATAAATTACATTTGGCGCCAAGATATTGTCAAAGTTGATGTTTTCTTGTTGATGCGTAGAGCGGATATGCTGTTTGCGAATAATTTTCATGGCGTATATTTGCAGAATACCCGCTTTTTGTCAATCATTATTAATTAGCAGAATAATAGTTTACAGGTAATATTCCCGTGCAGCAACACAATAAAGAGATATGCCTCGGAAGGGCGGACGATTACCGGACAAATCATGCTCATGCTGAATATATCTTCCAGGATGACGTTTCAAAAAGAGCGGGGGGGATCGCGGACAGCTTCCGTGGAGTTTCGTGGATCGATCGATAGTTTATAAATCCTGTTTGTCCATGCGCTCCAAAAAAATTCTTTGCCCGCCGCGCGGTTTTGCGCCCGTGGCGGTTTTGCCGCCAAAGCGGTCGCGCGGGAAGCGGCCAAGGGTGGTATTGACGATGCCGGTGTGTTTTCGGACAACAGCGGTTTCAAGAAGCAATGTCAAATATGTAATGCCACGTATTGATTCTTACAGATTTGTTCTTCCGGAATTTGTTTTGCGCAGAAAGCATATAGCCAAATACCATAAAAAACAATTACTTACGGAGCAAAATTCCTTTTGGGGTCTTTGGTATAAAAGATGCTCTTAAGTAAATCGAAATAAAAAACGGGAGGCGGCAATGCGGATCCTTCGTGAAAAACACGGCAAAACGATAGTACAAAGAGAAATCAGCATGGTGATGAAAAAGGCTTATTGCGGATTCGAGCGCCTTGAAAAAGAGCACGAAGAAAAAATTCAGGCGTTGTTGGAAGGCGTCCGTAACGGACGGATGGGAGCCCAGGCTGCTTGATCCGATAAAGGTCAGCCGGTTTTCCTGCCCGGCGCGGTTGGTGTAGCTCGGAAGCGATCAGCTAACCCCGCTGTTGTTTTTGCCGCAACCGCTATCGCCACGCGGCCATCCATACCCAAACTTCCACACTACTTTCTGTATTAACCCAGATTCGTTATTAGGGATAACATTGTCCGCTGTGATTGATGTCACCCAAATCTTCCTCAGGTTGCTCTACTGGCCATCATTAGAAATTAATACCTGATGAGGAATCTGGGATTAATTGACTTGCGTCGCGTGTTTGGCATGGATGGCAAATGTTTCAGTAGAGCAGATGCCGGGAACGTCTTTTCCCAAACGCGCGTTCTTCACGCGTCCAGGCCGCGCGCATTGTCCGCCATCTGCCGCCGCGCCCGATAACTTCGCGCTCCCGGCTGGAACCGCAAAGCAGGTCGAACGCGAGAGTGCCGCTGACAAATTCGTAGGGTTCGGTTCGCCAGCGAAACCGCGCGGGTGATTGGGAGCGCGCCGCCGCTATACAGGCAATTCCTGTTCGAAATGGAAGGAACGCCTCCGGGTCGCGGACATGTATCTCGACGCCGTGGCAGCGGGTCTTGGCGTGCTTGTCCCATGTAGGGACAAATTGGATTGGCCTGAAAATCACGCCCGGCAGCTTTTCCTGCTGCAATATTTCCGTCAACCGGTCGGAGTTTAACCACGGCGCTCCAAACAGCTCGAATGGCCGTGTCGTGCCGCGTCCTTCGCTCAAGTTTGTGCCTTCAAGGAGGCACATCCCCGGATAGACAAGCGCTGTTTCAGGCGTGGGCATGTTCGGCGACGGAAAAACCCACGGGAGTCCGGTGTCCCGCCATGACATTTCACGCTTCCATCTGTCGCAAGGGATTACCGTAAGCTCAAGATCAAGTTCCAGCTCTTCTTTGTATAGGAGCGCCAGTTCGCCGACGGTCATGCCGTGCCGTGCCGCGATGTCGTGCGCTCCGCAGAAGGATTCATAACCGGGCTGAAGCGCCGGTCCTTCGACCGCGATGCCGTTGATCGGATTGGGCCGGTCAAGGACGAAAAAGGCCAGGTTGGCTTTGGCCGCGGCTTCCATGCAAAAGAGCATGGTTGCCTGATATGTATAGTATCTGGCGCCGATGTCCTGGATGTCGAAAACAAGGGCGTCGAGCCCCCGGAGCATCTTCTCCGTTGGCCTCAAAGAAGTCTGGCTGTTTCCATACAGGGAATGCACTTTCACGCCGGTCTTTGGGTCACGCTCGTTTCTAACCGCTTTCATGTACTGTGCGTCGCCACGTATACCGTGCTCCGGCCCAAAAAGCGCTGACAGGCGTACCCCTGGCGTTCCTGCGAACAGATCCGCCGCGTGCCTCAGTTTTTGGTCAACGGCGGTCGGGTTGCAGATAAGTCCCAAGGACAGTTTCTTTACGGGAGCGAACCGGCGGGCCGCCAGAACATCCAGGCCGGACAGGACCGGTTTTTTTCCGCGTTTTCTGTAAAGAGAGGTGGTTTTCATTTTCCGGCAAGATACCACATCCGGCGGCAAGAGATGATAGATGGGCGGCTTCTTTCGCTCGAAACACTTACTGTCGGGCTCGCTATCGCTTCGCGCCATCTCCTTTCAGGGACGTCTTGCTCTCCATCCCTGGCGAGCTGTGACTGCAGACTCCTTGCTCTCGGCGTCCCTGCCTCCGCTTCGGAGTCTATGCCCCTTCCGGGAGAGGCGCTGCGCGATAACGCTGGCTCGCAAGCATGCGAATTTAGGTTACGAAACCGTGTTGCTTTACTGCCGCACCTGGCCGAAAGAGGTCTCTCGCTCAATACAGCCCGCCCATAACTACTGGAGTTGAGCCCATTTAGTCAGGCATTTCCCGCGTAAAAACCGCATCACTTGAAGCGGACAGTATTAATTCTGGAAATGGAGATGAAAAAAGGGCCCCGGAAGATTACCTTTTCCGGAGCCCCGTTATAAGTTGAGTCTTTTTTGCGGCGCGTTATCTGGCGATAGCCTTCTTGCCCATCGCGTCCCCTATTATCTTGATTCCTTTCTTTGACTCGGTGATGGATTGCGTAATCGCCTCGCGAGCCTGCTGCGGGTTATGGAAGCCGTCGGAGTTCTCCGCTGTCCACCACTCCCACAGGATGTGCGCTTTGTCGTGCTGCGTCTGCGCCGCCTTTATCACGTTATCGGCCACCCCGGCGTTGCGGGCCTGAGCGATTTCGTCAATCAGCATGGCGAGCCAGAACTCGGCTTTCCGCAATCTTGCCTTGAAGTAGTTGCGAACCGATTCGATCTGGTAAACCGCCTGATCCGGCGTCATATCCGGGTGACACTCGGATGTGATGCAGGTGCCCTTTATAGCGGTTTGAGGGCTGGCCGACCAGTGCGATGTGTAAACTTTGCCTTTGGCGTTTTTCACCTTGGGGTTGTGGCAGGCGGTGCAGCCGATCCCAAGCTTGTGGTGCTTGGAACCCCAGTAAGTTTCCAACTCAGGATGTTGCAGTTTTAACAGAAGGGCGCCGGAAAGCGTGTGTCTGAAGTCACGGAAGCCCAGTTCATTGTAGTGGTCGTATATCTCATTTACGCCTTTGAGCGGATAGTGGTTTGTCCGTGGATCGCTGGCTTTGATGGACGGCTCTCCGGTTTTGATGTCGAATCCTGGGTTGCAGTTGTACTCAACGTGGCACTGTCCGCACTGCAACACGCTGTCGTAGCGGTCCAGGATGGCGATTTTGCGGTATCCGTTGCGGAAATCCACTACCCTGAACTGCGTGGCGTTAGGGTCTTTGTGCCAGAGCGTGTCTTTCTCCGGACGTGTCAGCGCCTGGATCATGGCGTCGCGGACGATCCGGGGTTTTGCGGCGTGCGGGTCGTGGCAGGTGAAGCAGTTTAACGCGTTGTTCAGATCTTTTACGAACTCGAGAACGTTAGATGTGCGGTCCCACTTTGCCTGCGGATCTTTTTCTCCCAGGTATTTCCATGTAAGGATCTGGTCCTGCGTCTTGCACTGCATGCAGGTGGGATTGGCCGCCGCCGCCGTTTCCGTCATGATCGCCTTGTGTTCCTTGATGTCCGGGAAGGCGTCTTTCATGACGTCCCATGCGCCCAAGGGGCCGGGCATTGACACGTATTCCCAGCCGTTCTTTGGCTGGAAGCGGCCTCCGAACGAGCGGTCGGCCAGGAACTGGTCAATCAGGCTGAAGGCGTGGCTTCGCGTGCCGGAATGCTCCTTGGTGAAACCGTGCCCCATCATGAGCTTGTCCCAAAGCGGATTGGGGGAGCGCTCTGTCGGGAGCGATTTGTCGGTCCGGACTCGCCTGTGAAGGTTGGAGTTGTTCATGCTCATGAACTGGTCGGAGTGGCAGCGGCCGCATGTCTCTTGCCCCATGCGTGTGACAGGTTTTACCTGGCTGTCTTTGAGGTGGTCCGCCGCTTTGTCGTGGCAGCTTACGCAGTTGTTATTTGCGTGTTTCCCGCCTTCCTTGAGTTCCTTGATCTCTCCGTGGCATTCGTAGCAGTTGTTCTGGTTAACCGGCTTGTCCGTAAGCCGGCCTTTGACCGCTGCGGGCGGTAACACGTAATTGCCGAATGCCTCTTTCTCGGAAATGATCCCGGCGCTTTTTGTTTGGGCAGCGGCTTTGCCGGGAGAGGCTTGGACCCATGCGGCGGAAAAAACAAGCGCTGCGACAGACAACACTACAGCAAACATTCGTAGGCGATTCATCTTCGTCTACTCCGGTAATAGTATTTGGCGGCGAAAATACCGACCACACATAAGTATATGGCAGTATATGGCTGCGGCCATATTGGTTTCAACGGGAAGATGCTTCTTTGATCCGGTCGAGCTCCGAAAGCGCCTCTTTAGCTTCCGCCGGCATGTTTCCACCGCGGCTTACCTGCGCCGCTCTTTCGTAAAAAGCCATGGCTTCGGCGGTTTCCCCCTTGGCAAACGCCGCCGCGCCCAAAGCCCGCAGGTCTGACGCTATTTTTGCGCTTTCCGCCAGTTCCTTGTCGATTTCCAGCGCCGCAAGGTAGCGCGCTTGCGCGCCTTGCGGATCGCCTCCCGCAAGGGTGATGTCTCCGATCAGCCGCAGGGAATTGGCTTCCTCGGCGCGTTCTCCGGATTTCTTGTTGGACTCCAGAGCTGCAATGGCCAACGGGAGCGCTTCGCCTGTTTTTCCTTCCAGAAAGAGAATACGGGACAGCAGGTTTTGCATGCGTCCCGAATACGGCTTCTTTTCGACCGGAATGGCTTTTCTCGCCCAGTCTTCCGCGTCCTGCAGGCTGCCAAGGGCCAGTTCCACCTTCGCTTTCTCAAACGCCGCTTCCGTGAAAAGCGGATTGTCTGGAGATACTATTCGCAGCGCCTCTTCAATCCGTTCTTTCGCAAGGGGAAGCTCTGTTTTTTGCCGGTGGACTCTTGCCAGATTGAGGAGCGAGACCGCGATGCCGTCGAAATCTTCTATGGACCGGTTTATCCGTAGCGATTCCTCAAACGCCATGATCGCGCCATCGTGGTTGCCGCGATTTTCGGCTTCCAGCCCGCGCTTGTTCCACGACAGGGCGTGCGCCCGCGCGGGCGGCACGGGGATTGGAGCGGGGTTCGAACATCCGCACACGGCGACGGCGGCAAAAAGGCAAAGGAGCAGCGCCGCGGCGCGGCAGCTTCGGTAGCCGCTATTCATGGCTGTCTCCCGGAACGATGCCCGGTTTGCCTTCCGCGGGTATGTAGTTGCGGAATGGCCACATCTTCTTTATTCCGCCCACGATGTCGTTTGTATTCGATACAAACTCTTCTGTTTCGATAAGGAGCGGATAGAACCTCGGCGCTGTTTGCTCGGCGGTTTTCCGCAGCAGCAGGGAGGTGTTTTCCATGTTGGACAACGCTTCTTCCGCCTTGTCGATCAGGATGGGGAGCCTTTGGCTTACGTTGTCTGCCACAAGCGACAAGGTATTGGCCATAACGGAGAGATTGTCGATGAGGACCGCGGCTTTTTCGGCATCGTTGATTCCAGTCTGAAAGAGGCGGTCCGCGTGGCTGCGCGTTTTCTCGAAATCGGATGTCAGCCGCTCGATGTTTGCCATCGTCAGCTTTATATCGCCTTGCGGGTCGTTGACGTAGGAAATCGTCTTGTAAACTTCATTCAACAGGATATCGACGGACTCGCGCATTCCAAGCGCGATTTCATTCAGAGCGTCCTGTTTATGGAAACGGATGAACTGGCCTTCTTCAAGAGGCGGCAGATTCGGCGAGCCTACGGAAATGTCGATGATGCTGGTTCCTATAAGCCCCTCCTGCATCATGGTGGCTGACGAGTCAACACGGACCCACTTCGAATATTTCCGATCGACCAGAATTTCGACGAGCACCTTTGCCCGGTCGTCGAGGGAAACCTTATGAATTCTCCCGATCAGAAAACCGGAGAGCTTGACAGGCATGCCTTTATTGAGGCCGGCTCCCGTATCGGACTCGAACTTGAGGAGGTATTTTTTATCGAACAGGTCGATGTCGGTTCCAAAATAAAAGACCACCGCGATGGCCGCGATTACGGCTCCGACGACAAAAGCTCCGATAAACGCCTCGATGTGCTTGAAGCGGGGGTCCTGTTCCATTTTCATGATAGCTTTCCCTCGGACAAGTTTAATACGGCTGCCGGCGTGTTGCCGAAAATTGCGCTTTGGTGTGGGGACAGGAATACGGTGGCCCTGTCTGGTTTTTCCCGGTGGAAATCAAGCGCCATGCTAAAAAGCTCTTTTCGCTCGGCCTCGGGGAGACCCTCTCCCAGGCGGTCGTAAATAACCACTTCCGGGTTGACTGCGATTACACGCGCAAGGCCGACCGCCGCGCACTGGGCTTCGGAAAGCCGCCCTGGAGGCAGGAAGGGGTCGCCATCGTACCCGGTCTGGTTCAGCGCCCGGAGCGCTTTTTCCCAGATAACATCGGTGCTTTCGGCGGAATGGTACAACAGCGGCAGGGCGACATTTTCGACCGCTTTCAGGTTCAGGATCAGCCCGCCTCCGTGGAGATAAACGCCGATTCGCGAGCGGAGTCTGTGCAGCTTTAACCCGGCAAGGCTTCCGGGGTTCTCTCCCAGCAGGACGATGTTTCCTCTGTCCAGAGCCCGCATTCCGAGTAAAGCTTCAAGCAGAAGAACACAATTCCAGGCCGACCCGGTGATGATTTCCGTGACGGATCCTTTTTCAAAGTTGTGGTTTGCCATCTGGAGGACCGGCTCCAGGACCGCGTTGACAAGCCGCAACGGCGCCGTCTTGTTCATCGGAAAGTTACCAGCGCCGCGACCGCGTCGATGACGAAAACCAGCAGGAGGCTTCGCATGACTCCCTTGGTTGCCGCGACCGGGATCTGCGTAGCGCCTCCTTCAACCGAGAGTCCCTGGTAACAGCAGACCGCCGCGATGGCTATGCCGAACACGAAACCCTTCAGGAGAGAAACAAAAATTTCTCTCAGCGTGGAAAACTGGACAAGACCTTGCTGGAATTCCGCAAATGGAATATTCCAGATTATGGAGCCGACGAAGAACCCGCCGTTGATCGCCACGAGTTCGGCGTAGAGTGTGAGCATAGCCACAGATGCCGCCATTCCCACGACGCGGGGCATGACGAGGTAGCGGGTCGTGGGGATCCCCATCGCTTCGAGCGCCCAAAGCTCATCGTTGATCTTCATCGACGCGAGTTCGGCGGCTACGGCGGCGCCGCTGCGAGCGATCACAATCACGGCTGTGAGAACCGGCCCGACCTCGCGGACGACGACCCAGACAAGAACCATCCCTATAAGCGGGGCGCCTTCCGCTCCGGCGAAGAAGATGATCTGCGTGATGATGAGGGTGCCGATCAGAAAAAAGAGGGCCACTATTACAGCCCACGCATGGACGCCGGTGAACAGGATCTGTTTCATGAGAACGCGCGCCACCGGGCGAAAGTCGCTCCGCAAAAAACCCCTCAACTCAAGAAATGACCGGAAGACGATAAGGGCGACTTCCCCCATGAAGATAAAGGGGGCGGTTGTTTTTCGTCCGATCGCCGTTAGCATGAGCGGTCCTCTTTTTTAGGAAAGGCCAGGTGATAGATTGAACTTCTTCAGAAAAACATTCCTGCCCGCGGTTTTTCGCCGCCGCGCCGATTTTACCGAAAAAAAGATGGTGCTGAAAACACGGCTAATATCTTTGCGGGGACCTTTTTTGAAGAGTATAACTGCCCGCATCTATTTGTCCGTCATGACCCAAACGCCGTCCCATTGTTGTGGGGGATGCTCGATCATTGCCCTGCATTTGCGCGCGTATGACGCCGCGGCGGGATCGGTTCCTTCGGTCGAGAGGAAAATATCCAGCGCCGTCTGAAAATCTCCCGTGTTGAAAGCCCGCAAGCCGTCGGCAAAAGAGGAAAACTCCTGTTTGCGGGTTTCAAAGTCTTGATGGGAAAGCAGCTCGAAAACGCGTACCGGCTCTTTTCTCCCAACGACGGCAACGCGCGAGATATTACGCGCCAGGAAGCGGTCTGGAAGCGCCTCCCGCAGGCTTTCGGAAGCAAGGATGTATGTTCCAAACTGCTTGTTGATCCCTTCGATGCGCGAGGCCAGGTTGACGGCGTCTCCGAGGATGGTGTAGTCGAATCTGCTGCTTGACCCCATGTTGCCGACGACAGCCGCTCCGGTATTTAGGCCAATTCGCATGAAAAGATCTTTTCCTGTCCGCTCCCGGATGCCCGGACGAATCGAAGCGAGTTTTTCCTGGCAGCGCAGCGCCGACCGCGCGGCCCGCTCCGCGTGGTCTGGCTGGTCTATTGGCGCGTTCCAGAAGGCGATGATGGCGTCGCCTATGTACTTGTCCACGGTTCCGCCTTCCTCCTGGATGATGTCTGTCATCGCAGACAGATATTCGTTGAGCAAAGCCGTCAGCTCCTCCGGGTCAAGCCCTTCCGAGATGCCTGTGAACCCCTGGATGTCGGAGAAAAAGATCGACACAATGCGCTTCTCGCCGCCTAGCTTGAGCCGTTCGGGGTGTTCGATAAGCTGGTCGATGACGGCGGGGCTCAAATATTGCCGGAACGCGCCCTTGATAAACCTCTTCTGTCTGCCTTCCGTGGCGTAGTTCACCGTGAACGCTCCCAGAAGCGAAAAAGAGACAGCCGCCTCCTGTACGACCAGCGGCAGCCAGCATCCCGAAAAACAGGCCGACAGGCAGATGATCGAGGGCAGCGGGAGAAAGACGGCGCACAGGAGCAGGCTTTGCCAGGCTTTCCGGGAGAAGAGGACCGCAAAAGACGAGAAAAGCGTAAGCAAAAACGCCGTGGCAAACGTGGCTATCGGGCCCGCGGCAAAAACAAAATCTCCCTCCATAAGGTTGTCAAGCGTGGTGGCGTGGATCTCGGCTCCGGGGAAGACGCCGCCAACGGGGGTTGGCCGCAGATCGAAGAGCCCCGGCGCGGAAAAGCCGAAGATGACATGGCATTCCCGGAACGCGTCCGGGTCTTGAATGACAGGCGGCTCTCCGGCCTGCTCCCTGAGTTCGGACTGGATCACCGCGGCGGCGCTGTAGTGTCTATATGTTGTTCCGGACGCTCCGCGAAAACGGAGAATGGCGTTGCCGTGCGCGTCGATCGGGATTTTCTTGCCGTCTACGAAAATCGCTCCCTCCCGGATCTCCATGCGCAGCCCGGAGGAAGAAACCATAAGGGGCGCAAGCGCGAAGGAGGGGATTGTCTTGCCGTCAAAAATGCGGAAGAGCCTCGCGCGCCGATAGATGCCGTCGGTGTCCGGGTCGTGCTGGACATCTGTCAGCGCAAAGGAGGGGGCGGCGATTTCGGGTATGGGGAAAAGTCCGCGCGAAGCGGCGACGCCGCGCTTCTTTCCGGCGGACAGCCATTGCTCAAGCCCCTGGATAGCAAGTCCGGGTGCCGGATAGCCGTCGGGCCAGGAAGCCGCGCTGCCCGATGTTTCGCCAAAGTGCGTCGCGGCGATGAAGTTTCCCGCGTTTCCGATGGCTTCGCCAAGCGCCGCATCGTCTTCGGGTCCATAAAAGGAAGGTTCTGTATAAAGGACATCAAAGGCGATGCTTTGCGCTCCGGCGCGTTGCAGGTAGGAGATGATTGCGCTGTAAACCTCACGAGGCCAGGGCCAGGGCAACCCGTTTTCTTCTTGAGCCCAGTCGAGGCTTTGCTGGTCGAGCATGATGAGGCGAATCCGGTCAGTGGAAGGGGAAGGCCGGGCCGCAATGTTTATCCGCCAGTCCCATGTGCGCAGTTCCCACCGTTCGAAGGCGCCGGTTGCCCGCAAAAGAAACGCGAGGGCGACGGAGACGATGGCCACCGCCGCCCCCGATACGGCTTTTTTTTGCGCGGGCGTCAAGTTCATGATCGTTATCAGATGTTTTTCAACGCTTTCTCGAATCTGGCGCGCCGGGCGGGCGATTCCGTAAGCTGTCCACGGGCGGAAGGCGGCAGGTCCGAGATCCGGCTGGCGGGGGAAGGATGTGTTTTCACAAAATCCGCTCCGCCGGGTTTGAGCTTCTTTTCCATTTCACGCAGCATCGCGGCCAACGATGACGGATCGTAGCCGACCCTGGAGAGCATTTTTATGGCGGCGGCATCGGCCTCGCGCTCGAACCCGCGCGAGTACCCGTTGTTGACCATGGTGGAGGTAATATCGCCGATTGAACTTTCGAATGTGCTGGTCAGGCTGGCAAGCTCCTGTTTGCCGAACGCCTTTGTTCCCTCGACCGCCAAGATTTTAAGCGCTTCCAACTTGCGGTTTTTCTCGATCGCCTGGATGCCGTGATTGAGTTCCACATGGCCGATTTCATGTGCCAGTACCGCCGCGATTTCGTCTTCGTTTTTGCACAGGCGCAGTATTTCCCGCGTGACGAAGATCAATCCGCCCGGCGCCGCGAAGGCGTTGATCTCGTTTGAGTCGAGTATCATGAAGTGGTATCCGCCGAACGTTTCCGGCCGGTCGGATGCCTGCGCCAGCGCAAGACCTATCAGGTTAATGTAATTTTCGGCCTGGGAGTCGCCGTATGGCTTGTATTTGGCGAGCAGGGTGGCTCCGACGGACCGGCCGATGTAATATTCCTGCTCCGGCGTGAAGTCTTCGGCCGCTTTTGAAATTGCCGTGGCGCTGCGGTTGATCGAGTCGGCCTGTTCTTTCGTCATGACTCCGGTTGACTGTCCCACCGTGGTGCCGACCCGCGCTACTTCCTCGACGACGCATCCCCACAAAACCGCGATGGATACCGCCGCAATCAGCCGCACGGTGTTATAGAGGCGTATTTTCATCGGGCGTCTCCCGAACCGTCGGTCAGGCCGCCTTCTTTCAAAAACGCGGCGATCCGCTCCTGCGGAATATCGGTCGCCTGCATCCGGTCGATGGCCGAGAAGTCGAGGTCCCGGTTGCGCGCCTTGAACTCGGCTTCGACTTCCGCGTTGAAGCCTTTGCCGGCAAGCGCAAGTTCGCCGCCGGAAGCGGCTACCTGAGCATCTTTGGACCCGGCCTGAAGGGTGATTCGCTTATCGGTCAACGCGGAGGAGTGTATCCATCCGGAGGAGCTTTTTGTCGTCGGGCCGATCCGCATCCATGCGTCTTTGCGTTCAAGCACCTCGACGCGGTCCCCATATTCGAGTGTTGAGACGATTTTTCCGAGAAAGGCGGGAGTTGCCCGGACATCTCCTTTTTTTACCTGGACGCTCATCATTGTTCCGGCGGATACAATGCCGGAAAATGCCAGAAAGAAGGCGAGAACAAGAAAAAGCGAAATGATGCGCGGTTTCATCGCTATCTCCTTAAACGTTTTGTTCTTGTGTAATAGTATCTCAATTTACGCATTCAGTTCCTGGAAGCGGGAGAATAATCGGATTTCAAGCCGCGCGGATGGCAGCAAAGCGAAAAAGAAGGAGGATCTTAAAAGGTGAAGATCAAGGCGTTGGGAGTATCGGGCTCCGGAGGGTCCAGACATAACAGTTCCTCCTTTCTGGTGGACGGGGTACTTCTTCTCGATGCCGGAACTGTGGTTGGCGAGTTGAGCGCCAAGGAAGAGAACCGCATCCGCCACATCCTTCTTACCCACGCTCATATGGACCACATGAATGGAATTCCGTTTCTGCTGGCCAGCCGCGCCGGCAGCGGAACAGGAACTCCTGTTACCGTAGCGGGCGGGAAGGAAGTTCTGGGCGATATCCGAAGGCATATTTTCAACGGCAGGATATGGCCTGATTTCTCGAAGATTCCATCCAAAGAAAGCCCATTGCTTCTTTATAAGACGCTGACACAGACACGCTGCTGCCGGATCGACGGCTACACGGTTGCCATGGAGCGTGTCAACCACACTGTCCCGGCAAACGGTTTCATCGTGGCAAACCAGGCGAAAAAGGCGGTCGCCTATACGGGCGATACCGGCCCAACCGACCGGTTCTGGAAGCGGATGGAGGAGTTTGACGTAAAGGCGCTGATTACGGAGATCTCGTTTCCGAACCGGTTTGAAAAGATTGCTCGAATGAGCGGACACCTCACCCCGGCCATGCTGGAAGAGGAGATCCGGAAGATTTCCCGCCCGCCGGAGAAGATCTTCATCATGCACATGAAGCCGCCGTTTGAGCGGGAGATACGGGCCGAAGTCCGGAAGCTTCGGCGCAAAAACCTAAGTATTCTCAAAGATGGGGACGAGATCGTTATCTGACATAGCTGATTTGTGGAAAGGGCGAGCGGCTGACGGCGAACTCACGGTTAATCCGGCGTTACCCCGTTAGTATGACAAAACATTGCTTTTTTGTTGGTTTTAGCATACAAGTGGGGCATGGGCGCTTTTGACCGTTATCTTGATACGCAGCTTTCCCACGGCAAGGCTTATTTCAGTCGGGAAGAGGGGTTGCAGGCGCTTGGCCTAAGTCCGGAAGCTTTTACAGCCGCAGCGACTCGTTTGATCAAGAAGCGGCGCTTGGTCAGTCCCCGAAGGGGCTTCTATCTAATTCTTCGGCCGGAGGATCAGATCGCCGGCGCTCCTGATCCGGTCCGCTGGCTCGACCCGATGATGAAATATCTGGAGGTCGATTACCGGATTTCATTGTTGCGTGCGGCGGCTTTTCACGGTTCGTCACATCAGGCAGCGATGGTCTTACAGGTGATTGTTCCCCAACAACTTCGTGACTTCGAAATCGGCCGCCATCGGCTTCAGTTCATCTGTCAGACGATAACTGTGTTCGCAAAGGTCAACCAAACGGACTGGCTTGGGCAGATCAAGAGCGAAGCTGGTTTTGCCAAAGTGGCGGGCGTGGAGTTGACCTTGCTTGACGCCGTACGCTATTTCCACAAAGCCGCAGGCATCAACAGTGTAGCGCAGATTGTGAAAGACCTTGGCGCAAAGGCCAATCTGCGCAAATTGGCCAAAGCAGCGGCGTACTACGAAAACGCCTCTGTGCGTCGTCTTGGATATCTGCTCGACCGGGCCAACCACGTCCGTCAGGCAAACGTTCTGAAACCGTTCGTCCGTCAAGCGAAGTCCCAGAAGCCGCTCGACCCTTCAGTCAAGCCGCTTCTGGAATCGTTGGCTTTGATCAAAGAAAAAGACGACAAATGGAAACTCATCATCAATGAATCTTTAGAGACTGATTTTTGATTCCCAACGCCTACATCCAGGCTTGGAGTACAATAGCGCCTTGGCCCGATTCGCGCCAGGTTGAACAAGATCTAATCGTCTGCCGCGCATTGTGTGACCTGTTCAATGTACCTGCATTGAAGGGTAAGATCGCGTTTCGTGGCGGCACCGCCATAAACAAGCTGCTATTCACGCAGCCGTTGCGTTACTCCGAGGACATCGATTTGGTACAAACTCAAGCGGAACCAATCGGGCCGACGGTCAATGCGATTCGCAATGCCTTGTTATGGCTAGGTAAATGCAACCGTGAGCAGGCGGGGCATTCGATGCATCTGGTTTTCAAATTTACGCCAGAATCCGACACACAGGCAATGTTGAAACTCAAAATAGAGATCAATACGCGCGAACACGATAGTTTTTTAGGATTCAAGTCATACCCCTTCGTCGTGAATAGCGACTGGTACAATGGGTATGCAGAGGTTGTTTCCTTCGAGCCCGAAGAATTGTTCGGCACCAAACTGCGCGCTTTACTCCAGCGGCGCAAAAACCGCGACTTGTTTGACTTGCATCACGGGCTCGACCAGCTTGCGCTGGATGCGGACACGCTCATCGCCTGCTTTGATCATTATCTGGCTCTGGAGGGTAATCCTGTCAGTCGTGCGGAGGCTGAACAGCGCATGCTTGAGAAGCTTACGCGCAGTCTCACCGAAGACGTTGCTCCGCTATTACCAGCAGGAATAAAGTTCGACGATGGCGATGCGATACGTGCTTTTGAGCGAATATGGAAGGAACTGGTTGTTCGTATCAAAGGGAATGCTTGGAAGCTTACGGATACGGTTATTGAGGAGTTGCGCCAGAAGAAGTATCCGGGATTGTTGCACGGTTAACTGAAAATACTTATGGGCAGAAAAAATATAATGATTTTTCATGCTGTAGTATTGCTTGTTTGCGTGTTTGCCGGGGTGTGGATAAATAAAGTTATTATTCCTTACGAGGCATAGCATTGGGTATGTAATTGCCTGGCGGATTCATCTGATGCGGAAGTAGCTCTGAAATCAATAAAGTTTAAACAAAAGAGAGACGGAAAGATGAATTGTAAATTTGTAATGTACGAGGCAATGTTTTTTTTGCTTTTTTTGTCAACGCCTGTACATGCGGATTGGCTTTATAAGTTTGTTGTTTACGATTGTGACAAGGGTAAGGATTTGATTAACATTAAATATGTCGCCAAATATAACGAAGAAGGGAAAAAGATTGATGATAATAAAGACGAAAATACGATCAACCCGTGGGAGCTGGTAGATGGTGATGAGGACATGAAAATAGTAGAAAAGAAAGAAATTGTAAAAAAGTGCCAGTTAAGCGGAGGAAATTATGATGTGACAATAGGACCATCCCCAGGAAACGAGGGTAATGTGCTTGGCCGTTGCGGCGCTAGTATGTCCGCATGGGTATCTATCAAAAAGGAAGACAAAGAAATTTATAAAGGTTCTTTTGAGGGAGATTGCCACTATAGCGATAATGAAATGATGCCAAGAGAAATAACGGTTATTGGAAAAACAGCGGAAATATTGATTAAAAAAGGGATCCAGGGGAAACTTGGATGGGATTGAACCCCGTTGTTATAAACGATGAATAGGGGTAGCCGCGTACGGTTGTAGATAACGGAATTGGAGCAATAGCCTTTTATTTATCTCCATAATGCCCACGGCATTGAGAAATCTCGATAGCTTCATCCCCAATAATTCGATAGACCAAGCGGTTTTTTCCGTCTATGCGGCATGACCACCATCCGGACATATCATTACGTAATGGTTCAGGTTTTCCGATACTGCCATGTTTGTTGCGCTTAATATCCTCAATAAGGTTGTTTATTCGTTTCAAGGTCTTTTTATCTTGGCGCTCCCAATAAACGTAATCTTTCCAGCCTGTTTCTGTGAAATTGATTTTCATCCTTCCATCGCCCGCAATTCTTCAAGCGTTTTTGTGACAAATTTCCCATCGTTAGCTTCTTGAATAGATTGGCGTAATACCGCCATGTTTGTAGAACTATAAAACGGGTCAGCCACGATGGAAAGTTCAAAGGGAATTTTTCCTTGCCGCAAAGACTGACGCACAAAAATATTAAACGCCGCCGACATGTTCAAGCCTAACTCGTTGAAAAAGATTTCGGCCTGTTCTTTCAGTTCCTTATCAATTCTAATATTCAGATTCGTAGTTTTGGCCATGATATAACCGCCTTTCTGTCGACTTAGTTTGCTCGACAAGAATACGGTGGCATATATTACGCGCAATGTCAATACAATGCGCGTAATATTGGCGATTTGAAAATAATTAACCTGGATCTGTCATCAGGCATTAATTTCTAATGACGGCTATTAGGGCAACCTATGTGTTTTGCGCCTTATTTCATGGCCGGGACGCAGGCGCCCTTGTCGTTGCGCCAGTAAGGAAACCACGCCAGCGCCACAAGGGAAACGGAAACATCGGTTTTTTTCGGGCGAAGCTCGTATTTATCCAGTTCTTCGGAAACAGGGTCAACCGCCGCTTCCGCTTCGGCTATCTCCTGCTCCATCTGGGCTTTCAGGTCATCTAACTGCTTGCGCAGCGCCTGGATGTTTTCTTCCGCCCGCGCCACATCCTGCGCCTCTTTGATCATTCGCCCCGCTCCGCGCGCGGTTGTCGCGGTTCGTCCGAGCGTGGATTGGCTCAAGGCTTTCCGGCCGGTGAGGGCGGAGAGAATGGCGGCGCCAAAAGAGATGGCGGTCTGCAGCTTCTGCTGCCCGGCTTGGCTCTTTTCCTTCTCCAATGTTTGTCCGGCGCGGCGGAGCCGATCTTCGAGCGCGGCCGTTTTCGGCGCGTATTTCTGGCGAAGCCGCTCTATACGCGCGTCCCGCTTTTCCCTGGCGGCCTGTTGCATTCGAATACGGAAGTCGCGCTCTGTTTCCTCCGGCTCTGACACAAGTCCGGTCCCTGGGCTTTTCAAAAGCTCAAGCTTGCGGCTCCGATAGATACACTCCTTTAAAGCTGTTCCCCACGCCGCGTAGCTTTTTGCGGAGGAAGCTTCGGATGGCAATTCGGCGAAAGAGGCGTTTTGCAGGCGCGGGAGTTTTTCGAGTTCATTTTCTTTCGCGTCGATCTCGCGCGCTTCATCCCAGTTGATTTTCGCGGTTCCAGCGGAAAAGTCTGAAAGAAGGCAAATATCTTTTTTCGCGGAGATCCCGATCTTTGCGTCGGAATAATAAGCCGTTCCCATTCCCAGCAGCGCCGGTTCGTAGTAGAGAACGCTGTTTTCCGGCTGCGGAACGCGCGTCGGCAGGAAGATCTGTGGAATATCGGGAGAGAGCGCCGGACGCGCGGAAGCGGGCGCGGCAAACACCGGAGCCACCGGGGTGACAGGCGCAGGCGTGGGCGCGGCCTGCGTTGCCGTAGCGGAAGATGTCCCCGCGGCTTTTACCGGGTCCATCAGAAGCTTGATCTGTGACCGTGTCAGCGGTCCACGCAGATATGACAAGGTCCATCGCGTCTGAAAGATCACAGGGGCGTTTTCATGCACGTTGTTCATCAAAAAGACCCGCTGGCCAAGGGTTGAAAGCGCTTTTTCAATCTGTTTGCGATCAAACCCGCCGGAGGCGCCCGCGGCTGCTCCTTCAAGCCCGTCGAGCACCCGCTCCTTGTCGCGCTCGGTCTGCAGGCGGCCGATGAACCAGGTTCCCGTGTTAGACAGCCCTTTGTAGTCGAGGTCCACAGGGTTTTGCGTGGCAAGGACGACCCCCAGCCCAAACGCGCGCGCCTGCTTGAGAAGCGAAAGCAGCGGCGTTTTCGACGGAGGGTTGGCCACGGGAGGAAAGTACCCGAAGATCTCGTCCATGTAAAAAAGCGCGCGCAGACTGGAAGTGCCCGGCTGTAAACGCACCCAGCCCAGGAGCTGAGTCAAAAGGAGAGTGACGAAGAACATCCGCTCCGAATCGCTCAGGTGCGCGATCGAGAAGATCGAGACGCGCGGTTTGCCCGCCTCCGTGTGGAGTATCCGGCCGATGTCGAGCGGTTCGCCATCAAGCCATGTGGAGAAGCCCGGCGCGGCCAGCAGGTTATTGAGCTTCATCGCGAGCGAGAACCGCTCTTTCGACGGGAAGAACGACTCAAGATCGAGTACGCCGACGCGGGAGACGGGCGGCTCCTGGATCGCGTGGATCAGGCCGGCCGGATCGAGATCCCGCTCCTGCTTCCAGGCGTTGTCAAAGATCGTGGAGAGAAGGATGTGCTCCCGGCTACGGATAGGGTCGGCATCGACACCCAGGAGGTTTAAAAGCCCGGTTGTTGTGGAGCCGATCCGCTCCACCAGCAGTTCCGCGTCTTCGACAACGGCTTTGCCGGGGAACGCAAACGATTTAAGGATGGAGACCGGAATCCCGGCGGTGCTGCCGGGCGTATAGACGGCAAATTCGGCGGAGTCTTTTAGTTTACGGATACGATCTCCGCTTTGCCCCCAGTCCTCCAGCCCTTTCTTCCAAAGAGACGCTTGCGATGCCGCGTACTCGGCGGGCGACATTCCTTTGCGATTCGCGTCATCCTCGTTGATCCATGGCTGGAAGTCCTGGCCGCGCAGTTCCGGGAATGTGAGCAGCATATTGGAAAGATCCCCCTTGGGGTCCACCACGATAGCCGGGATGCTGTCTATTGCCGCCTCTTCAAGGAGGGAAATGCAAAGGCCGGTCTTGCCGCTGCCGGTCATCCCCACGCATATTGCGTGAGTGACGAGATCCTTCGAATTGTAGAGGATGGGCTCCGCCCCCAAGGTTTTCGTTTCCAGGTCATATTCGCGTCCGAGGTAAAAGACTCCCAGTTTTTCGAAGTCTTGCATGGCTTCCTCCTTGATGGGGCGTAGTCGGTTCCACTTTATCGGCGGATATTGGTTAAGGGAAATGTTTTTCAACAGACCCCGTCGGTTGGCGAAATATGCCGGACCCGGTAATGATTTCCATCAAGGGCGGTTTTGCCATTGTCCCTCAAGATTAAAACAGCCAGGTTTGTGTTTTAAAGCCCAGGCCGGGCATTTTTCGCCTTGAGATCGGGAGACGGCCGTTTTAGCGGCCCGCTATTTGGTCCTCAAGAGGCGAAGATAAAATTATTTAAATATTTTTTTTGTATTGTCCGATAAACCTATCGAAGATTTTTTGATTACTGTTGGCAGAAATAAAGAGGAGACGCGCTTCTGGATAGAGAACGGATACTTATAGTTGACAACGAGCCGCCGGCCAAAGAAGCCCTCTCGTTGTTTCTTGTGGACAAAGGGTTCCTTGTTCTTACAGCCGACACCGCGGAAGAAGGACTGGAGTGGGTAGAAGGAGCCGCTATTTCTGTTGCGATGATCAGCTTTGAACTTCCGGAGATGAGCGGCATCGAGCTGCTTGCGGAGGTCAAACGCCGTTCTCCGTCAACCGAAGTCGTGATGATGACAAGCGGTGATTTAACGGATTCGGCGATCGAAGCGATTCGTAAAAACGCGTATGGATGCATCCGGAAACCTTTCGATGATCTGGAGCGCCAGTGCGTCATGGTGCGTCAGGCGCTGGAAAAACACCTCCTTACGTTAAGAAACCATGAGTTAAAGAAGGAGTTGGAGCGCCAGAACCAAAAGCTTGCGTTTGCCTTGAAGCGGCAAAAAAGCCTGATTGACGCCGGGCGGGCGATGGGCGGCATTCTCGCTATTTCAGACCTTCTCGACTACTTTGTGGAGTGCGTTGCCGACGAACTGGATGTAGAGCGCGCTTCACTGATGCTGCTGGACGAAACGACCGATGAAATGCGAATCGTCGCCCATAAGGGATTGTCCCCCGATGTTACGCGCGACGCCTGTCTGAAGGTTGGAGATGGAATTGCGGGAAGCGTAGCCCGTGAAGGGAAGCCGATACTGGTTACTGATGTTGAATCGGACCCGCGTGTAGGGAAAGGCCTCGAATCGACCTCCGCAAGTTCATTCATATCCGCGCCGATTGTCTTGAGTATTCCGATCCTGATCCGCGAGAAAGTGCTTGGCGTGATTAACGCTACGAACCGCCGAAACGGCGCGTCGTTCGATGAAGATGACATGACGTTCCTCTTCAGTCTGGCGGGGCAGGCGGCGGTGGCGATCGAGCGGGCGCGGCAGTTCGAAGAGCTGCAAGGAGCTTACAAGAACCTGCAGGACGCGCAAAAGAGGCTTATCGAATCGGAACGCCTCAAAGCGATTGGGCAGATCGCGGGCGGCGTAGCGCATGAGTTCAACAACCTGTTGTCCGGAGTGCTAGGCCAGGCTGAAATGCTTCGGATACACATGTCGGCGGCGCCGCCTGATATAAACGCGTCGCTCAAGCGGGCAAGCCTGATCGAATCCCTTGCCCAGCAGGGCGCCGCCGCGGTGCGGCGGATACAGGACTACACCCGGATTCGCAAGGATGCGCCGTCCGGCGTCGTAGACATTAACGCGGTGGTGCGAAATGCTTTCGATGCCACGCGCGGGAAATGGGATGACGAGTGTCAAAAGCGAGGGATTAATATTTCTGTCCGGCTGGAAACAGGGACGGTGCCGATGACGGCGGGGGACGAAACAGAGCTGACTCAGGTGGTGAGCAACCTTATCCTGAACGCCGTTGACGCATTGGGCTCCGGAGGAGACATCGTCTTGACCACATGGTCGGACGAGAAGGAAATATTCCTCTCTGTGACGGACAGCGGCGTGGGGATGGCGCCGGAGACCCAGCGACGCATCTTCGAACCGTACTTTACGACCAAAGAGCGCGGTCAAGGGCTGGGAATGGGCGTCATCTACGGGATCGTTACGAGACATCAAGGCGAGATTATAGTGCGTAGCGAGGAAGGGAAGGGGACCACGTTTGAATTGAGGCTTCCGATTATCGTCTCTTCGGCGGAAGAGTGTCCGGATGGACCGGAAAAAGCGGTTGCCGACCCTGCTCGCGTTCTTTTGGTTGACGACAGCGATCTCAACCGGGAACTGTTCGGAAATTATCTCTCACAGTTGAGGCACGAGGCGATTTTGGCGGCAAACGGCATGGAAGCTCTTTCTATTCTCAAACGGGAACGGGTGGATCTTGTGATAACTGACCTGAATATGCCTGGATTGACTGGATGGGACGTAGCCGAAATGGTGAAGAAACGGTACCGGGATGTTCCGGTGATTCTGATCAGCGGCTTGGCGATACAGCAGGACGAGCCGCGGATCGCGGAATCCGGAGTCGATTACGTGCTTCAGAAGCCATGCGGCATGTCAAGGTTCCAGGAAGTTGTCCAGAAGACAATCGCGTCCGCGGCGGCGGAGCGAAAAAGCGGGTAAAGCCGCCCTCGGGAGTTTTCGAGAGCGCAGCCCAAAGCGACCACGGTGATGCGCTTGTCCCTTTGGCCGGGAGATTTGAATACGGTGGATAAGCTGACGGAGAGCGAGAGCGTCTCCTTTTTTCTTTCCACGAAGCGGTCATGAGACAACCGGGTAAATAACAATTGCCGCCGGAAGTGTTTTTGATGGTAGATTCGCAGGACACGGATCTTGCGTTATGCGTTTTTACTGGCGGTTTTCCGCACTGGAGATGATATGGGGATCGTAAGGATCGGCGGCCGCCGTCCTGAAGATATACGGGTGATCGAGGCGATACCAGGGTTCCAAAAGGCGGCGGAGGGGTCGGTATTGTTTTCGATGGGGGGTACGCGGGTATTGTGCGCCGCCACGATCGAAGACCGGGTGCCGCCGTTTATTCGCGGAACGGGGAAAGGCTGGGTTACCGCCGAATACTCGATGCTGCCGCGCGCAACGGACACACGGGTTGCCCGCGAGGCGCGAACGGGAAAGATACAGGGACGGACCTACGAAATCTCGCGTTTGATCGGGCGGGCGCTGCGGGCGGTGGTCGATTTCGAAGCTCTGGGAGAGCGGACGATCACGATTGATTGCGACGTGCTACAGGCCGACGGAGGGACGCGCACGGCTTCCATTAACGGAGGCTGGATCGCGTTGGCGCAGGCGTGCCGCAAGCTGGTGGAATCGAATCATACGGCGCGAAACCCGCTGCTTGACCATGTTGTCGCGGTGAGCGTCGGGATTGTGGACGGACAGGTTATAACCGACCTCGATTATTCAGAAGACTCAACGGCGGAAGTGGACATGAACGTTGTTATGACAGGAGACGGACGCCTGATTGAGGTGCAAGGGGCTGCGGAGCGGGAGCCGTTTACGCGGGAGCAGCTTGACGCGATGCTGGCCGCCGCGGCTAAAGCGGGAAATAGCATTTTCGAAGTCCAGCGCGAATGGGCAAAAGGCAGTACCGAATGAAGCTTGTGATCGCCACGAAAAGCCGTGAAAAGGTCACGGAAATCCGCTCCGCGATAGATCCGGCGCTCAGAAGGTTCCAGAAAGATATCGAGATAGTGCCGCTGTTTGATATGCCTCCAGTGCTCTCGCCCGAAGAAACAGGGCATACTTTCGCGGAGAACGCGAAAATCAAGGGGCTTTATTACGCGGATAAACTCAAAGCGCTTTGCATTGCGGACGACTCGGGGCTTTCAGTGGAGGCGCTGCGCGGGAAGCCGGGTGTCTATTCCGCCCGGTTTGCGGGTGTCAACGCAACGGACGAGCAGAATATCGCGCTTTTGCAGGAGCAGCTATTAGAGCATCCGAGGCCGTGGCGGGCGCTATTTGTGTGCGTGGCGGTAGCGGCGCTTCCGGGCGGCCGGGTGGTCGCCCAGGCTACCGGCGCTGTGCAAGGAGAGATTTTGTCGGCGCCACGCGGAAGCGCCGGGTTTGGCTACGACCCCGTGTTTTTCGTTACCTCGCACGGGAAAACGATGGCGGAGCTTTCTTTGGAAGAGAAGAACCGGGTCAGCCATCGGGGCGCGGCCATGCGTTCGCTCGTCGCCGAAATGAAAAACATTGGGATCTTGCCGACATAGCGTGCCTTAAGCCGTAAAGCCGCGGTGTTATGGATTGGCGGCGCATCGTGGTAAACTCCAATGACGTGTCAAGTGGGCCGGGTGTCGGGACGTGGCGCAGTTTGGTAGCGCATCTGCTTTGGGAGCAGAGGGCCGCTGGTTCAAATCCAGTCGTCCCGACCAACTTTCACCAAAACGCGGCCGCACGATCAGATCGAGAAATTCTTGTTCCGCAATCCTTCGTAGTAGTTCCCATGTTTTGCCGTGAATTGCACGACGACAAAATCCGGGTCCAGCGGTCCCTGCGGGTAATACATTTTCATAAAGTCCTGCCAAAACGACCGCCGCAAATCATCGTCCCAGGACAGCGTGGCGTCTCCCGACAACATAACGCCCCGGCAAACCGTTATGCCGCCTGCGTCGGCTGCAAACTCGTAGGCGTACAGGCAGGCGCGGGTATCGCTTCGCAATGCATCTGTTCGCCTTGCCGATGTATTACTGCAGAACCAAAACTGGTGCATGGCGTCGTTTCGGATTTTCATCATTGCTTTGATCTCCGGCGCGCCGCCAGGGCCAACGGTTCCCAGCATCATGATTGACGCCCGTTCTATCAGCGCCGCAGCCTGTTGTTTCGCTTCATTTTCTGTCATAAAAATCTCCTTGTTTGAATATTTCGCCGGCGGCAAAAGCTACTGAAAACAGCGCTGGAGCCGCTTGGCGCATACGAGGTAAAGCAAAAGAATAAAACCGGAACTTTTGCGATTCTAAACCATATCATGAACTTGAAAGACTCGCCGGACGCTCAAAGCAGCTTTGCTGGACGCAACTTTTATGGCTGATAGCAGTTTTGCGGACTATTTATACTGGCAAAAACAGGATAAAAAAACCTTACAACGTATAAACCAGCTTATAAAAGATATCGAGCGAAAATCTTATGGTGGGATTGGAAAATCAGAACCATTGAAAGGCAATCTATCCGGTTTTTGGAGCCGCCGAATAGATGAGTACAACCGTCTTGTCTATCGTATTGTCGATGACAATTGTCAGATTGCTCAATGTAAAGGCCATTATGATGATTAGCAAATAAAACGGAATGCGCTTTCCTTCGGTCGCGTCAATTGGGTCTGGTAGAGCGAACCGCCTCAACGTTTTCCCGGAAATGCTTTTACATATCTGATTTTTAGATCTGGGAACGCAGTTACGAACTGAATTGTGAAATCCGGAGACGCAGTGACCATCTGCCATTCCCCGCAACTATTTGGGAATGCGTTGACAAGCTTTACATCCAGATCCGGAAACGCCCCGACAACCTGCACTTTGAGATCGGGATGGGCATTGACCTCCTTGACGCGTCCATGAAGGCGGATGCCCTTGACTCTACACTCCGCTGACCATACGCTGCCGGCCAGGGAAATGGTAATCGCCATCGCAAGCGCAACTATGAATAATCGCATGCCCCAACCCCCAGTGTAACGACCGTTCTATCTGACAGGTTATGGCTTACGGTTATTGTTGTGTTCAGCCACAACCGTCTATTTGCTGCTTGTTGCCAATTAACATCATATGCCAAACGGCTGCTATTGCGCGTTACTTTTGCGCCTTATTCGTATGCCGGCTTCCATTGCCAGCGACCTCTCCCTGTTTTCAGTGCAGTCCTAAATGTGAGGCTTCGGCAAGGTTATGAGAGCTTCCAGCGGCGATAGACGGCAATAGAAAATCCGCGAACCACCCGGACATCATCCGATGCGGAATCAGGAACCTCCGCCTTATCAAGGTTTCTGTGGAAAAACGGCGCAAAAGGTTGAAAATACATTCAGCTTTTTGACGGAGGAAGCCTCGTGAAAACAAATCAGGCTGAAACCTGTAAAACTGATAAAACCAGATATTACCGGCTTATCATCAGCGCTTTTTTGGGTGTTTCAGCCATCCTGCTCACTGCTTTGGCTATTTCGGAAATCAGGAACTTTCGTTTGTTGCGGCAAAGTGAACACGTCGTCGAAGCCCGCGTCACAGATTGGCGGACTTTTACAAAAGGCGGGAGGCGTTATTGCATTCGCTATACGTTTGTTGTCGACGGCGCCGAGGCTTCGCACGCTGACTCCACCGGCAGAAAGAATCTATGGACGAAGGTTCCAGAAGATGTGTGGCACAAAACGAAGACAACGCGGACGATAGACGTGCGATACGTCCCGGATAATATTTTCAACAATATCCCCGTCTGCATGCCCATAAGGTTTGTCAACGCATACGCCGCCATAGGATTGGGCGTCATGTGTTTTGTAATGGCCGTGGTGATGTGGATTTGCCCATGGGATTAACACGCGCAAATCTTTCTGACCGCGTTAATGCGGTATGCCGAAAACTGAACGACGGCAAAAAACCGACAGAGATCACCTTGATTTAATAAAGAGCATGAGAATCATCAAGTTTTAGGAGCCTGAAAGTTCCTGTAACAAGCAGTGCCTGTGTCCGGGCAGCGGTTTTTATGCTTGGCTTATAAGACCTGGGGGCGATTGAATACAGGATCCGCAAAGGAAAAAGGTCCCAACAAACACTTTTACTGCTCTTTGCCCTTCGCTGTTTGCGCGATGCTTTGTAATCATGAAAATAGTTTAATAAAAGAAAGGGGTCAAATTTCAACGCCGCGTACCGGATTCCGAAGGAGAAATGATTATATGTAGCGGATCTGATACAACGTGCGCCAAGTCTTGCCTAAAGGTAGAATGGGTGGAAGCGAGCGGCGCAATCCTCGGGAAATGAACACCGGCGGTTCGCTGATCTTTCCCGAATGATGGAGGGACAAAGACATGACACAAAGAGCTCAGCGGCTTATTGCGGAATCGCGCAACGCCATTGTTTCCACAGAGGAACAGATTCTCCTTCATCCGTACCCGGAATCCTTGGAAAAAAAAGGGTTGGGAAAAGGAAAGCTTACGATGTTCGCGGTTCAGCAGCATTATTGTATGAAGCTCAATGTCAAATCTATGGAACTTGCGTTGGAACGCGTCTCTTCCCGCTACGCAAACGGTTTTATGCTTGATATGGTCAACAACGCGCGCGCCGCGTTGGATGCGCTGGAACTTTTCAGCAAGTCGCTTGGATTGTCGGCGGAGATTCTGAATGCGGGAGAGCCGCTTTCCGGGGCAATCGCATATTCCTTGTATGTGAATTGGCTGGCGTCGAACAGGTCCGCGTCGGAACTTGCCGCCGCTTTCCTGGTCAATATGCCGTTGTGGGGCGCTAACTGCGCTCGCGTGAGCCGGGCGCTCCAGGCGAATTACGATTTCAAAAAGGAAGAAGTTGCTTTCTTCGACATGTTTGCCACCGCGTGCCCTGAACTGGAGATAAAAGGGCTGGAGGTGATCGAAGAAGAACTGGAACATGGGGCGGACCCGGTGTTAATACGGCGGTCTGTCCGGCTGCTCCAGCGGTACGAGCTGATGTTCTGGGATACGATGTGGGAGCGGTCACGGTGCTGAACCTGCGCGTGGGACGAACGCATTTTATCAACCGGGGGTTTTGAATGGGCGTGCAGTTCGTCTATACGATGAAGGGGCTTGGTAAAGTCTACGGCCAGAAACACAAGGTTTTGGAAGACATCTGGCTGTCGTTTCTTCCGGGGGCAAAGATCGGCGTGCTGGGATTAAACGGCGCGGGAAAATCGACCTTGCTGCGGATCATGGCGGGAGAGGATCAGGAATTTTTGGGCGAGGCGGGACCGGCTCCCGGCGTAACCGTTGGGTTTTTGCCGCAGGAGCCGCGATTGACGCCGGGGCATACGGTGGCCCAGGCGGTTGAGGAAGGAGTCGCGCAGACCCGCGCGCTGCTTACCGCTTTTGAGGAGGCCAGCGCGAAATTCGCCGAGCCGATGGACGACGCGGCAATGGACAAGCTTTTGGCCGAGCAAGCCAGGCTGCAGGATGCGATCGACGCTTCGGACGCCTGGGAGCTTGACCGGAAACTTGAGATTGCGATGGATGCCCTGCGCCTGCCTCAAGGTGATACGTCGGTTGATACGTTGTCCGGAGGCGAGCGCAGGCGCGTGGCGCTGTGCCGTTTACTTTTGCAGCGGCCCGGCCTGCTGCTTCTCGACGAGCCGACGAACCATCTCGACGCCGAGTCGGTCGCGTGGCTGGAGCGCCACCTTTCCGAATATCCGGGTACCGTGGTGGCTGTCACTCACGATCGGTATTTTCTCGACAACGTTGCCGGCTGGATACTTGAGCTTGACCGTGGGCGCGGCATTCCATGGGAGGGAAACTATTCCTCATGGCTCGACCAGAAAGGGAAGCGGCTTGAGGTAGAGGAAAAGCACGCGACCACGCGGCGCAAGACGCTGGAGCGGGAACTGGAATGGATACGGATGGCGCCGCGAGCGCGGCACGCCAAAGGAAAAGCGCGTCTCAACGAGTATGAAAAGCTGCTTGGCCAGGACACGCTGGGCAATGTGGAAGCCGGCGCTATCTCGATTCCGCCGGGGCCGCGCCTTGGCGATCTGGTTGTGGAGGCGCAAGGGTTGTCCAAGTCGTACGGCGACCGGCTGATCTTCGAGAACATGACGTTTCGTTTGCCGCGCGGCGGCATAGTCGGCGTTATCGGACCCAACGGCGCGGGCAAATCGACTCTTTTGAAGATGCTTGCCGGACAGGAGACGCCGGACACCGGTACGCTTTCGATCGGGCCGTCCGCAAAGATCGCGTATGTTGACCAGTCGCGCGACGCCCTTGATGCAGGTAAAGCTGTCTGGGAAGAGATCTCCGGCGGAGCGGAGACGCTTGAACTCGGAAAGCGGAAAGTGTCTTCCCGCGCCTATGCGGCCGCATTCAACTTCAAAGGTCCCGACCAGCAAAAGCGCGTTGGCGAGCTCTCCGGCGGCGAGCGAAATCGCGTGCATCTGGCAAAGCTTTTAAAGAGCGGCGGGAACATCATCATGCTTGATGAGCCGACAAACGATCTTGACGTCGATACGCTCCGCTCGCTGGAGGAGGCTCTTCTGGATTTTGCGGGATGCGCCATCATCGTGTCCCACGACCGGTGGTTCCTCGACCGGATCGCCACCCACATACTGGCATTTGAGGGAGAGTCCTCGGTTATATGGTTTGAGGGGAATTACCAGGATTACGAAGCCGACCGCAAAAAACGGCTTGGAGTGGATGCCGATCAGCCTCGTCGTATCCGCTACAAAAAGTTTTCCCGGTAGCTTCGGCGGCTTACGGTTTGCTGCCCGCCGTGAGTGACGCTCTACGGCTTTGTTTCTTCGGCGTTGCGTGGAGCGATCCGGATTCGGGGGAACAGAAGGCTGACCAGGAATCCCGCCAGGGCGATGACCGCCACCACATGAAAAATCGTCCCCATCCCGTCCCGAAGCGCGCCGAGGATACTTTCGACCATCGGCGGCGGGATTGTCGTCCGCTCCGCTCCCAGCACCTTGTCGGCTATGTCTATGGGTATGTCCCGCGCGGCAAGCGTTGCCGCGAGCAGGTTCCCCAGCATTCCGACCGCCAGGGTTCCTCCGATGGTGCGGCTGGACATGGTGACAGCGGTGGCCACGCCACGGCGGTCCCATGGTACGTTTGACTGCACCGCGATCATGAGCGGCGGATTTGCGAGACCAAGCCCCAGCCCGTACACGAACATGGTCAGCCTGACAACCCACAGGTTCGCATCCGGGTTCAGCAGAAACGAAAGCCCTGTCGCGGCCAGTAAAGTAATCGCCTGCCCTGAACGGATGAGGATGCGGTAGCCAAGCCTTGGCAGCAGCCGGCCGGCCAGCGTTGAAGAGATAGGCCATCCGATTACAAGCGGGGCAATGGCGCTGCCGGCTTCGTATGGGGTCTTGGCAAGAATGATTTGAGTGTAAAGAGGGATAAAGGTGGTCGCCGACATCATCGCGGCTCCCATAAGCGCTCCGCCGGCCGAGGCCACCGCGATTACTCGCTGCCGGAAAAGGTCAAGCGGTATGATCGGGTCCGCGACGCGGCGCTCAAGCCAGATGAAGGCGGCAAGCGTTGCCGCGGCGGCGGAGAAGAAGACGATCCCTTCTCCGCGGACCCTGGTTCCAAGCAGCGTGAAGACAATTGTCATGGAAAGCAGAATCGCTCCCATCGCGTCGAGCTTGTGCTTTCGTTTGCACACCGTCTCGTGGTAGGCGAAAAAGAGCGTTGCGGCGCATCCAAGCCCAAGCGGGATGTTTATGTAGAATACCCAGCGCCACGAGAGCAGTTGCACAATGGCGCCTCCAAGGACCGGGCCGGCCAGCCCCGCGACTCCCCACACCGCGCTCAATACTCCCTGGATCTTGGCCCGCTGGTGTACGTCGAACATATCGCCGACGATGGTTAACGCGATCGGCTGTACAGCCCCGGCGCCCAACCCCTGTATTGACCGGAAAAAGATCAGCATGATCATGGAATCGGCGTGTCCGCATAAAAATGATCCTGAAAGGAACAGGGCGATTCCAATGAACATTATGGGTTTGCGGCCATATATGTCGGCAAGTTTTCCGTAGATCGGCATTGTCACGGTGGCCGTGAGCAGATAGGCGGTAAAGATCCAGGCATAAAGGTTGATGCCGCCCAGATCTCCGACCGCGGTCGGCATCGCCGTCGATACGACGGTCATCTCCATGGCGGCCAAAAATATGCCCATGAGCAGGGCTGCTACGGTTAGCGTTCGGTTTGTGCGCGGGTGCAAGGGTTTTTAAGATTCTCTCTTTCCGGAAAACAGCGGCGACAGGTTTAAAAGGCGCAGGGCAAGCAGGGAGAGTTCGTCGCGCAGCGCGGGATCAAGGGCCAAAAGCCAGCGGGATGGGATAGCTTCGAGTCCGTACCTGGCGCCCGCGATCGCGCCGGCGATGGCGGCGGTCGTATCGGCGTCGCCTCCCCGGTTCACTGTTTTTATGAGACATTCCTCGAAGCAGCCGGTGGTGAAGAAGGCCTCCAGCGCCGTTCGCATCGTGTCCACGACGTAGGCGGTTGTGCCTCCATCGTAATCTTCAAACAAAAATTCCGGGTGACGATCAACCAGTTCATCCGCAACGGCCCGAAGCTTTTGCGCCGGATACCCAAGGATTCCCCACTGGACCATAATGCCCACGGCTACGCACGCGGCGTCGGACAGCGGATGGTTGTGTGTAAGCCGGGCCTGTTCCACGGCAAGCCGCGCCATCCCCTCCTCGTTTCCGAGGGAGAAAATGGCGACCGGGGCTATCCTCATGGCCGCGCCGTTTCCGGCGTCTTTTTTACCTGGCGGAACTTGCAACTGTCGTTTTGCGCGGTATCCTTCGATCCCACGCCGGCAGGTGACGCCGACATCCACCGGATTTCCTTCGAGCCATTGCGCGAAGCGGTCGGCGATTCCGACCAGATCCCATTCGCCCTTTGCCGCGATCGCGCGGGCGACGCATAAGGTCATCTCCGTGTCGTCGGTGACTTGCCCAGGGTCCAGGTTGAGCCATCCGCCGCCCACGATGTCTTTGTGAATGCCAAATTTTTCCCGTATCTGCGCGGGATTCATGAACTCCGTGGTGGCGCCAAGAGCATCCCCCACCGCCGACCCGAGCAGGACAGCCTGCGCGCGTTGTTCCATATCCGCCCTGGCGGGGATACTTCCGGCAAGCGGATTCAAAATTCCCTCACTATCACGTCGAAATCTCCTCCGATAACAAGCGATTCTTCCTCTTTTTCAGGGAGAATGCCTGGAAGGAGGTCCGAGCGGAAGAAGATCTTGGCGGCGGGTACGTTGGCTTCAAAAACATGGCTGCCAAACTCCCAGGCGTATTCGAACCGCCCGGAGAAGGAGTTAAGGTTGTTCATCCGGACCACGGCGCGCCGGTCGGTGGTCTCCTCAAGAAAAAGATAATCATGAATGTTGCGGATTCCACGGTAGAGCTGGAAAAAGAGTGTACCGGGGTGGCGTCGCGCCAACTCGTACTGGACGTATTCATATACGAGGTCAAGCTGCGACTCGATTGCGTTGCTGCGCGCGCTCTCGCGCATCCGGTCTCCGAGATAGACCATGTATTCTTCGCATTCGGGGCTGTCGATCTTCCCGGAGTGGAAGACGGGAGGCAGCCCGAACCGGCTTTCAACCCAGCCTTTCAGGACCGCGCCTTCCTCAGAGTTGGCGTTGTGAATCCACCCGCGTAGGAAACGAAGATAATCGTTTCGAAGGGAACGCCGCTCGGCATAGGTTGTGCCGCCGCGCCATTTCCCGGCAAGGAAAACATGTTTCATGTATTCGCGGAAATACCGTTCTCTTGTTCGCGGCGTTTTTATCAGGTCCATACGCGCGAAAAAAGAGTGATGGGCGATGCGGGCGCCCTGGATCTCCAGCGGCTGGGGATTCCGGTTGAAGTGCCGTGACGCAATCACCCACGAGGGATGCCGGCAGCGATTTAGCGGCAGGACCGACAAAGCCATTGAACTATCATATTCCTTTATCGCTATTTTTCCCATTGGCGTATTGGGCCGGCGCTGTTGGCGAGGATGATGGAAATAACGGCGAAAACGTAGGAGATGCTGTTCTCTGTGTTCCGCCTGACTCCGTCGGCTTTCGTTCAAGACTCTCTTCTTAGGACAAGCCTCACATACCATCCCTGGTAAGTTTAGGTTGCAAGTCTTCCTTGACGAAAGTCTCACCGCTTTTGTTGCGGAAGCTCTGATAAATAGTTATTTGCTTGATTTTTGTATCCAAATGGATACCATTTCATCGTAAACATCTTCTACCAAACTGACATTTTTTCCGACTGGCTGAAAAGTCTCAAAGATATCAAGGCCAAGGCGCGGATTGCCGTGCGAATCAGATCGGCGGAGCTTGGTAATTTTGGCGATTGTGCTCCGGTAGGGAAAGGTATTTCGGAGATGCGCCTACACTTTGGACCTGGATACCGTTTGTATTTCTGGCGGCAAGGCAACCAGGTTTACTGGTTGCTGGCCGGAGGCGATAAAAGCTCGCAGGAGCGCGATATTGAGCGGGCTAAATCCTTAAAACGCGAAATCAAAGAGGTTAATCATGGTGAAGGTTAAAAAATTTGACGCGGTTGATTATCTCGATAGCGAAGAAATGATGGCCGAGTATCTTACTGCGGCAATGGAAGATCCGGATCCAGATGTGTTTTTGGCAGCTCTTTCCGATGTGGCGAAGGCTCGTGGCATTGCGCGGCTTGCCAAGGATACAGGTCTTGGCCGGGAAAGTCTTTATAAAACGTTTTCTCCCGGCGCAAAGCCGCGCTTTGACACCATCGTGAAAATTACCAAGGCGCTTGGTATTCCTCTGGCTGTCAAATCTTGAAAGTGGCGCGTCCTAAAGAATTTTCGCAAGAAGACCAACAGATTTTTTAGTCGCTGGCCGCAGGTTCGAATCCTGCGCGGCCTACCTGTTTATAACGCATAGAGATCATGACGTTCAGGACTTGATTCAATGCTCTGTAGTGTGGGCCATTGTCCATGTTCCGATAAGGGTATGTCGAAAGATTTTGACCATAGGTTAAAAGCATTCTTTGGTTTACATCTTTGGGACGGATTTTATAAAGATGATTATGTAGATGAGGTTTTGGCTTATGGTACATCTAAACGCAAAGACGTAAGGTGTATTAAAGATTTTAACATCGAAGAGTTGAAACAAATAATGCCTGCAAACAGCATAAAATAAAGCAGTTATTGGAAAATCAGCAATAAAAAATAATGTAATTTTCGCCACAAAAATAAGAGTTGAAAGAAAAATAAAGCAATGAAATGTAAGAGATAACCCGCTTCTGCGGGTTTTTTCTTTTTCAATGGAATAATACAGATGCCGTTTTGCGGCAAAAATGGGGGACTTTTTGCGGCTTTGCCACATAGAAAACAGATTTTTTCGCCAATATCAAAGGGAAAAAGAAGCCGCCCTTGCCGGCCGGAGCGAGGCGCGATGTTGTGGGTGGTGTCCCATACTGGTGTTTTGATTGGTTTTTTATGTGCGTTGCTTTTTATATTAGTGCTATAATAATTAAATTCTTAAATTCGCCGGCGAACGGGCGGTTTTACTGCATTTACCGCCTGAAAACAACATGATACAAACAGCGACTTCATTGGTTTAATAAGATCGCCAGGAGAAGTTATATTTCAGAGGAAAGTATCAAGAAATAAATAAAGGGGTAAATAATATGGGTCTTGGAATTACGATAAAATTTCCTGTGGGGCAATGTTCAAAAACTGGCAAAGAATTTTATAAAAAATATTTTACCGGACTGCGGTCTGTTG
>WRHP01000017.1 GCA_009783195.1 Syntrophorhabdaceae bacterium
GGCTCCCAGCACCTGCGCCACGATATATGGCACAAGATCTTTCTTGGGGAAACGCCCCGCCACCGCAAGCCCCACGGAAACCGCCGGATTGAAATGCCCTCCGGAAATATGCCCCACGGCATAGGCCATGGTCAGCACCGTCAGCCCGAAGGCCAAGGAAATACCAGCAAAACCAATGAATTTACCGGCAAATATCGCTGCCCCACAACCGCCGAAAACCAGCCAGAAAGTTCCGAAAACTTCAGCCAGATACGCTTTTTTCATGTATATCCCCCTTATTCGAGCACTTGATATTCAATATCGTTTGTCTATAATGATACAGATTATATCCTAAAACCGCCCAACGGTTTAAGGATTGTTCCGACAAAGAGGTCATAAAAATGAACGTCAGCCAATCAGCATTCACACATGATAATCCGTCGCAACAACTATCTATAAAAAATGCCATACAAAAGCATGTCAAACACCAACAAAATAAACAATTGAATAACCATATCTTTAAGAAAACAGGAAATATAGAGTATTCCGTTCAAATATCCTCTGATGGAAAACAGAAAGCAAAAAACGTATATGATGAATTGCAGCAAATGGCAAACAAGCTTAAAGGGAGCATGGAACAACTGAATGAATTGAGCGAGCAAGGACAAGGAGCAGCCGAGTCGGCAAAAATCCGCATGATATGCATGAAAATAGCCTTGCGTATTATGAGCGGAGATAATGTTCCTGTAGAAGATCACCAGTATTTATTAAAACACGACCCAACACTATATGCCGAAGCTATGGCACATAGGCTGTTTAAAGAAAAACCTGAAGATCACGACAGATTATCTGAAGATGAGAAATCCGACGACTCTAATGGTTCAGCGCTTGATAACCCTGCCCAATTTGACAGCGGCGAAACTAACGTAGAAGAGGCAGTCGCGGTTTGATTTGACAGTTGCCCTTTGAAAAACAAGGGCAACCTCCGGTTTGGCGAAAGCGTTAACACGCCATCAAACCGGAACCTACTGGGAACTCCCGCAGAAAACTTCAATTAAAGCGTCATCAAGCACAAAACAGGCGCTTCCATTTTTTGAGTTTGATGCCGAAAACATACTGTTTATCCCATATCCGCCATCAGGCGGCATTAATTTCTAATAACGACACTTATATGATTAATTACGGTTTCAAGCCTGTTTCCGCAGCATTTCTGGAGGAAGATTTGGGTGACATCAATCACAGCGGACAAAAATCGCGGAAGGGGTACTCCGACGCGGGCATAGGTTTCCAAGCGGAGCTATGGATGGCGAGAGCGAAGGAAACCTGCAGTCGAAGTGAGCCAAGGACGGCGAACGGAGACGGCCTCGGCGGAGAAGCCCCTGCGCGATGTCCGATGTGAGTACAAACCATGTCATCTCTTAATGACAGATCTGGGATAATCCGTGACCCGAAACAGTTTTTTGCAGCCTGACTGTTGCAACAAAATCATAAGGAGCGCAATCTGAATGAACCCAGACTCTCCTATTCCGGGCAGAATATTTAATTTCGCGGAGATTATAGAGGATCGCGGAGATGTTGCGGTAAAAGTATCTTTGAAATGCACTTGCGGATGCAAAAATTTTAATGTGCACTACCTTGGTAAAAAAGGAACTCCTTTTCTTTCTTCCAGCATCGTTAAAACAAAACATGACGACGGCAAAAGAATCGTTTTTACGGCAAAGTGCAATGCCTGCAAAAATCAGATATTAGTCTATGACTCTTTTATTGATGGCCGAGAAAATCATAAAAACACTAAAAACAACTTTACGGGTAAATATTGCAATTTTAATTGTGACAACTGCAATCAAAATAATTTGAATCTTTACATTGCATATAATTCATGCGGGAAAGAGGAGTTAATAAAGCAAAACATATTCAACTGGAAAGATTGTTTTGAGGAAATTTTTATATCCGGAGTGTGCGCCGGATGCAATAAAGCTTACAACGCTTTGCTGGAAGAATGAATCGCTGGACATTAACGCCGCATATGCTAAAATAGCGCGTTTTGAAATAGTAATAATTCCAAGGTTTTTGGAGAAACCACGATCCATCCGAAAACCTCTAAATCAAAATTACGGGAAGCAATCAATTCAATACGAAGGAGAGAAAGGTGGACCCTGACGGTAGTAGTAACAACATAATAGGGCAAAGACGCTTCCGGTTACGGGTCTGATTCAGATTCACCCGGCCAACGCGCCGAAAACCATAGGTTAATCGCCAGCCTCCGCGCCCCGCCTTACATGGAAAGTAAACGGAGAGTGCGAAATGGCGAAAAAAATCCAGCCGGCAATGACAACCAGGGAGAGGGCAAAGCGCCGTCTTCTGAATGCAACGCTCAAGACCCCGCATACGCTGCTAATTCAGTACGACAACACTTCCAACGGCTATGACGAAGAAAAAGTCGAGGAGATGCGCGACCAGTACGGCGTCAACTATATAACACGCCGGAAAAAAGTTTCTTTGCTCAAACGGTTGTGGGATGCGTTTGTCAACCCGTTTACCGTCGTATTGTTTGCCCTGACGATTATCTCGCTTTTATCCCGCGATATCCCGGCGGTAGTAATAGTGCTGACGATGGTGCTTATCAGCGGTTTGCTGCGTTTTGTGCAGGAACAGCGCAGCGGCAGCGCCGCCGAACGGCTCAGCGAGATGGTCGAAACAACCGCCGCCGTTATGCGGCGCGACGAAGATTCGGATGTTTCGGAGAAACGCGAGATTCCGCTCGATGAAATAGTTGTCGGCGACATCATACACCTTGCCGCGGGCGACATCATTCCCGCCGACGTGCGTTTTTTGCGCGTCAAAGACCTTTTCATAAGCCAATCGTCGCTGACAGGCGAAAGCGAACCAGTGGAAAAATTTGCCGAAGAGATCCTGGGCAAACCCAAAAATCCGCTGGAACTGAACAACCTCGCTTTTATGGGCAGCACCGTAATTTCCGGTTCCGCAACGGCGCTTGTGATTGCGGTCGGCGACAGCACGGAACTGGGCGGCGTTGCCAGCCAGCTTCAGGAAAAAACCCCGCCGACGAGTTTTGAAAAGGGTGTCTCTTCCGTATCGTGGGTACTTATACGCTTCATGCTTGTCATGGTGCCGATAGTTTTATTTGTAAACGGCTTCACAAAAGGAGACTGGTTCGAAGCGTTTTTGTTCGCGCTGTCCGTCGCGGTCGGCCTGACGCCGGAAATGCTGCCGATGATCGTTTCCGCCAACCTGGCCAAAGGCGCGGTTTCAATGTCGAAAAAGCAGGTCATCGTAAAAGAGCTGAATTCCATACAAAACTTTGGAGCAATGAATATCCTGTGTACCGACAAAACGGGAACCCTCACACAAGACAAGATAATCCTGGAATACCATCTCGATGTGCATGGCAATAGCGACGTTCGGGTTTTGCGGCACGCTTTCCTCAACAGCTATTACCAGACAGGTCTCAAAAACCTGATGGACATATCAATTATTGATCGCGCGAAAGAGGAGGGAGTTGCGGCTTACGAAGACCGTTATCAAAAAACCGACGAGATACCATTCGACTTCACGCGCAGGCGCATGAGCGTCGTTGTAACGGACAAACACGATAAAACGCAGATGATCACCAAGGGCGCGATAGAAGAGATGCTCTCCATCTCCGCTTACGTCGAGTACGGCGGCGCGGTTACGCCAATGACAGACGAATTGCGACGCGAGGTTCTGGAAGCCTGCAACAAATACAATTCGGACGGCCTGCGGGTACTGGGTATCGCGCAAAAAACAATTCCGTCTCACGCCAAAGCGTTCTCCGTAACGGACGAGAGCGATATGGTGCTTATCGGCTACCTTGCGTTCCTTGATCCGCCCAAAGACAGCGCGGCGGACGCGATAGCGGCGTTGTCCGAATACGGCGTCGATGTGAAAGTGCTTACAGGCGATAACGACGCCGTGACAAAAAGTGTCTGCAAACAGGTCGGGCTCAACGCGGGAAATATCCTGCTCGGCTCGGATGTCGAAACCATGGGCGACGAACAGTTAAAAGCGGCGGTCGAAAAAACAACTGTTTTCGCCAAGCTCTCACCCAAACAAAAAGCGCGTATCGTCACAACCCTGCGCGAGAACGGCCACACCGTAGGCTATATGGGCGACGGCATAAATGACGCCGCCGCCATGAGAGCCGCCGATGTCGGCATATCGGTCGATACCGCCGTTGATATCGCAAAAGAATCGGCCAATATCATCCTTATGGAAAAAGACCTCATGGTGCTGGAGCAGGGCGTCATCGAGGGCCGGAAGATTTACGCAAACATCATTAAATATATAAAGATGACGGCCAGTTCCAACTTCGGCAACATGTTCTCCGTGCTTGCGGCAAGCGCGTTTTTGCCGTTCCTGCCGATGCTGCCTATACAACTTCTTCTGCTTAACCTTATCTACGACCTGTCCTGCACGGCTATTCCCTGGGACAACGTGGATAAAGAGTTCCTGGCCGCGCCCAGGAAATGGAACGCTTCATCCATTGGAAAATTCATGCTTTGGATCGGCCCGACAAGCTCGGTGTTCGACATTACAACGTATCTGCTGATGTACTTCATTATTTGTCCGCTTGTCAGCGGAGGATTGATGTTCCGCGAGATAACCGACCCGGCCACCCAGGCGTATTTCATCGCGGTATTCCAGGCGGGGTGGTTTGTGGAATCCATGTGGAGCCAGACACTTGTTATCCACATGATACGCACTCCAAAAATTCCATTTATTCAGAGCTATGCCTCCATGCCGGTTATCCTGCTGACAATGACAGGGATCGCGGCGCTGACAGTGATTCCGTTTACCAGGCTTGGCTCGGCAATCGGGCTTGCGGCGCTGCCGCCGGTTTTCTTCGCGTATCTGGCCGCGACCATCCTGCTATACATGATGCTGGTAACAGGCTTTAAAAAGCTCTTTATAAGAAGATATGGCGAGTTGCTGTAAGCAAGCGCGCGCAAACACGGAAGAGCCTGTATTTTGCGCGCCACGCAAGTGATACTATTTTGAAGAAACTCTCCGATGACTATCTGGAGCCCAAAACCGGCATCACGCTTGATGCCTTTCACTGGAGGAGTCTAACCATGTCTTCCCTTCGCATGTTCCTGCCACGCATGGTTGCCGTTTTCATGATCTGCGCGTTCATTCCTTCTTTCGTTTTCGCCCAACCCGCCGAGGCGCCGATCCCAATCCGCGAAATCTGGAAAGCGGACGACATGTCCGTCATGGCCATACAGGATTTGCCGGGCGAAATGTATATTTCCCTTTTCAAAGGCGGCAAGGCTTCCGAAAAAGAAAAATCGAAATACTTTACCGACGGCAAAGCCGAAGCAGGCGTAAATGTTTTCCTGCTGCGGGCGGGCGGCAAGATCGCGCTGTTTGACACGGGCGCCGGGTTGGCGTTTCAGTCTCCGGGGAAAATGCCCGCGGCGCTCGCCAGCCTCAGCGTCAAGCCGGAAGACGTTGATTTCATCCTGCTCACCCACATGCACATGGATCACGCCGGCGGGCTGCTGCGGGAAAACCAGCGCGTTTTCCCCAAAGCAAAACTGCTTATCTCAAAACCCGAATTCGACGCGTGGGCGGCTCTTGCGAAAAAAGATCCTCCCAGCGCCAACGGAGTCATAGCCGCAAGCGCGGCCATGTTCAAAAGTGTAGCCGCCGCTTACGGCGCCGACATTAAAACTTTCGCTTTCGGCGATACCCTGTTGCCGGGCGTAACAGCGCTTGACGCTTCCGGACACACGCCGGGCCACACCGTATATCAACTGACCGCCGACAACAAATCACTGCTCATCGTCGGCGATACTGTTCACAGCCTGTTTTTGCAGCTTGCCCTGCCCGGCGAATGCGCGTCATACGATATGGCCACACCCAAGGCTATCGACGCCCGCAAGCGCATCTTTGCCCTCGCCGCGAAAAATAAAATGCAAATCGCCGGAGCGCATTTCCCCTTTGCGAACATCGTGGGCACGGTCAAAAAAGACGGGAAGGGCTGGAAGTTCGAAAGAACGCAGTAAACCATTCACTTAAAACAGACCTTTCAAAAACAAGAAACCGGGGAGCCTGTAAAGCTCCCCGGTTCTTTGACAATCAGAACAATTTCACTTTGAACTTAGTAGATGCATGTGCGGCCTTGAGCAAGAGGTCTTGTTTCGCCGCCAAGTCAGGGGTAGCAGGCGAGCGTTATCGCATAGCGCCTCTCCTGGAAGGGGCGTAGACTCCGAAGCGGAGGCACGGATGCCGAGAGCGAGGAGTCTGCAGTCGCAGTGAGCCAGGGATGGCGAGCAAGACGGCCCTGAAAGGAGATGGCGCGAAGCGATAGCAAGCCCGCATGGTAGCGTACCCAATGGGAGGGTATTGAAGCGAAAGAAGCCGCCCCTGCTCAAAGTTAATTCACCCTATCCCAATATTTTCTTCAAATCAGCTTCCGGTGTGGAGACAGGCGTCAAGCTGAACTTTTCCACAAGCACATTCAAGATATTCGGCGATATGAACGCGGGCAAACTCGGCCCGATGTAGATATTCTTGATGCCAAGTGAAAGCAGCGTTAACAGGATACAAACCGCCTTTTGCTCATACCAGGACAACACCAGCGTCAGCGGTAATTCGTTGACGGAACAGTTAAAGGCTTCAGACAAAGCGACGGCGACATTGATCGCGCTGTAGGCGTCATTGCATTGCCCCATGTCCATGATTCGCGGCAAACCGCCTATCTCGCCTATATCAAGATCGTTGAAACGGTATTTGCCGCAGGCAAGCGTCAGGATAATAGTGTCTTTCGGTGACTTTTTCACAAACTCCGTGTAATAATTCCGGCCGGGTTTCGCGCCGTCACAGCCGCCAACAAGGAAGAAATGCCTGATCGCCCCGGCTTTCACGGCTTCAATCACTTTATCGGCCACCGACAGCACCGTTCCTTTTGCAAAGCCGGTGGTCAGCGTATCGCCGCCGTTAATCCCGGTCATTTTACGCAACTCCTTGTAGCCGCCAAGCGAAAGCGCCTTCTTGATGACAGGCGTGAAATCTTTGTCGTCGCCAATATGCTTTATGTCCGGATACGACACCACCGATGTCGTAAACACCCGGTCGGCATAACCCGGCTTGACAGGCATAAGACAGTTTGTCGTGAACAAAACAGGCGCGGGAATATTCTCGAATTCTTTCTGCTGATTTTGCCATGCCGTGCCGAAATTGCCTTTTAAATGCGGGTATTTTTTCAGTTCGGGGTAGCCGTGCGCCGGAAGCATTTCGCAGTGGGTGTAGACATTGACGCCTTTTCCCCGCGTCTGTTTCAAAAGCAGTTCGAGGTCATGCAAATCGTGACCGGATATGACGATAAACGGGCCGGGTTCAACATTGCAGCTTACCTTCGCGGGCGCGGGATTCCCGTATGCGCCAGTGTTGGCTTCATCGAGCAGCTCCATACATTTAAGGTTTTCGCCGCCAAACTCCATTATGAGCGAAAGCAATTCGTCGGCGGAGCTGTCTTTGCCAAGCGCAATCAATCCCTTGTAGAAAAAGTTATTGACGGTTTCATCGGCTTTACCAAGAACATAAGCATGGTGAGCATACGCGGCCATACCGCGTAGCCCGAACAGCAAAAGCGATTTCAGGGAACGTATGTCTTCATTGCCGCCCCAAAACAGCGCCATATCGTAAAAATCGCTTTTTGAACAACAATCCGAGGCGCAATCGGCGCAATACAGCATGAGCTTTGCCTTTTCTTCTTTAACGATCCCAATCTGCCGAAGGATTGCCTCATCGCTGAAACTTACGTTGGTTACCGTGGCAAACAAACCATCTATCACAGCTTTATGTGTGCTTTCAGACGGCTTGTTGCCTTCCGAGGCTTTTGCAAGCTCTATAAGCTCCCCGGTAAGCTTGTCTTGCAGATTGGCGACATCAGCTTTTTTGCCGCATACGCCGTTTACCGTGCAGCCCGTTCCTTTGGCGGTCTCTTCGCATTGAAAACAAAACATGGACACGGTGCGGTCCTCCTCAGTTTTCTATGATTTTTCCGTCTATGGAAATTGTTACGGTCTGCCACGGGATCATCTTCCCGCAATTTTGAAGCGCGGTTTTAACCGCGTCTTCAATCCCGCCGCAGCATGGAACCTCCATCCTGGCGACCATCACGGATTTTATGTCGTTCGTTTTCAAAATGACGGTCAGCTTTTCGGAGTAGTCGCAATCATCAAGCTTCGGGCAGCCGATCAAGGTTATACGGTTCTTCATGTATTCGTTGTGGAAGTTGCCGTAAGCATAAGCGGCGCAGTCGGCCGCGAAAAGCAGATTCGCGTTTTTGAAATACGGCGCGTCAGGCGGCACAAGTTTCATTTGCACCGGCCATTGGTTAAGGCGCGTTTTTATAGATGCCGTCTGCGCCTGCGCGGACTCACAACCATTATCGCGTTCAATACTCTTTGAACGTGTGCCGGGGCAGACAAAAGGTTTTGTTTTCGGCTGTTCTTTTTCCGCATCAGCTTTGACGGCGGCTCCATCAAATACCGCCGCTTCACGCTCCTCAATGGTTATCGCCTTCGTCGGGCACACCGGAAGGCAGTTGCCCAGGCCGTCGCAATAGTCTTCCCGCAGCAACCTGGCCTTTCCGTCAACGAGTCCGATTGCCCCTCCGTGACAAGCCGATACGCACAACCCGCATCCGCTGCACTTGCTCTCGTCAATTTTGATCATCTTTCTGATCATGAGTGTTTCTCCTTTCGACGCCTTGACTCGCTGACAACATAATAAATAAAATAAAAACAGCAAATCTGTTGCAAAAACAACAAAGGAGAAAGTTTTTTTGAAAAAAATTTTCGAGACGTTAAAAACCAACCCCCTTTTTCAACGGATCTCTTTCAGCGACTTTGAGCGGATGCTTGGCTGCATGTCAGCCAAGACCGTTTTTTATAAAAAAGATGATGTGATTTTATTATCCGGAGACACCATTAACTTCGTAGGATTAATTCTGTCAGGAAGCGTCAAAATAATTAAAGAAGATATTGACGGCCGCTTTAGCATCCTTACCAAGTTTGATGTTTCCGAGGTTTTTGGGGAGGCTTTTGCCTGCGCGGGCATATCGCAAAGCCCTGTTACCATACAAGCTGCCGAGGACTCAGAAATACTCTTTATCGACTACAAAAAAATTATCACATCATGCACCAATGTTTGTCCTTTTCATTCGATGTTCATAGAAAATATGCTTAAACTTGTAGCCTTGAAAAACCTGATGTTAAATCAAAAAATAGAAATACTTTCAAAACGCACTACCAGAGAAAAATTGATGTGTTACTTCGATACGGAAAGAGGAGCGGCAAAAAAGTTTACCATACCGTTTAATCGTGAAGAATTAGCTCGCTACCTTTGCGTTGACCGCAGCGCAATGTCAAATGAACTATGTAAAATGCGCGACGAGGGGCAGATCAAATTTAACCGGAATGAATTCGAAATCACGCGGTGATAATCGGCTCCGAATGCCGACGCAATGCAATGATTTAGAGAATTACAGGGCTAAACTATAAAACCGAAAACCCGTTTTTCTGTTCCCCAGCGGCTTCTTTCGTTTCAATACCCTTCCATCTGGGTACGTTACCACGCGGGCTTGCTATCGCTTCGCGCCATCTCCTTTCAGGGACGTCTTGCTCGCCATCCTTGGCTCCCGGCGACTGCAGACTCCTTAGCTCCCGGCATCCCTGCCTTCCGCTTCGAAGTCTATGCCCCTTCCAGAGAACCACCATGCGGTATCGTCCGATATATTGTGGCTTTGGCATATGGGGTGTCCAGCTTGGCAGATCCAACACTGGCTATCATGGGCGGCTTCTACGCTCAAGACACTCTCCTTTGGGCACGCTGACACGCGGGCTTGCTATCGCATAGCGCCATCTCCTTTCAGGGACGTCTTGGTCGCCATCCCTGGCTCCCGGCGACTGCAGACTCCTTAGCTCCCGGCATCCCTGCCTCCGCTTCGGAGTCTATGCCCCTTCCAGGAGAGGCGCTATGCGATAACGCTCGCCCGCAAGCGTGCGAATTCAAGCTACGAAACCGTGCGGCTTTACTGCCGCACCTGATCTGGGCAGGTCTCTTGCTCAAAGCTATCCCTGACTTTGCGAAGCCGTCTACGCTGTCAATCTCTTTTGGGAATAATTGGGAGCTGATTTTTGAGTACGCAGCAACGCGGATTGGCCGCGCTTAAGCAGGGCGAGGGGAAAATAGCGTTTGCGCAACGAATTGGCCGCTGATTTTTACGCTAAAGGCAAACAGGGAAAGGGGGAGGAAAGACCTCCCCCTCATGAACAAAGATGCTTCTATGCCTACCGGAGGCAAGCCTTAAAGCGATTAGTACTGACGGATAACGCAGTATCCCGGCCGCTTGTTATTTGTACGTCGAATGCTTCGTTCAGATTGGACGCAACACCCGACCACCAGTAATCACCGAATTCTAGCCAGCCGGCGGTCAAAGCCGCGCCGCGGGCCGAAATTATAGGATTGTGATCGGGGTCATGACGAGACACCGCTTTCAATTCCTCCTTGCCAGGCAACCTGCCTCCTCTATACACCCCGGCGTCCAAAAAGGAGGACCAGCTTTCAGGGTCGTCCGGGGGTAACGGATAATGATCGCCGTCGTTACAAAACCTGTACGCTTCCTTCCAACTCTCAGCGGTAGCGGTAACGTCTATTTTCGAGAATTTGGCAAGCGGGCCATCGCCGAAACGAACTATTTGATACACGGGTTTGACACCGCCCGGAGCGGTAGCTTTTACAGAGATCTCGCGCTCACCTATAATATCCGTCAGCCTCACGATTGCCACACCGTTGGTAGTCATGGACGGGGGACTCGGCGGTAGCTCGTCAGCACAGTTAGCGCTGGTAACCGGCGCCGGGCTGGAGCCCCATGTCAGGCCGGTCCTCATTTCCTTCCAATCGTTGTGCATAACAGGAGAATTATTCTCCGCCCACTCTACCGTCCAAGTCACCTCTGTGTCATCGTCAACCAGCGTGCCGTCCAAATACGTTACCTTAACTCCTATAACGGCAGTGCTGTAACCATTAGCAAAGGGGGAACCTTCTATATAGGCAGGACCGTCTTCCCCTAATTCTCCGACGCTGCCGCAACTAAGTAATAAGATCCCCATCGCAAGCAGGATCAAACATTTAAGCCCCCTGGAATTTCTCATGCTCTTGCTCCTTCTCCTTTTTATGGTTTATGCGGTCGCGGTCGCCTGAATCCGGACTTTTCACCGCATCGTCAACATAAGCAACCTCACGCGGAAACAGCTCCTTTCAGCTCAAAAAAAGCGTAACGGACAAACGGCTACAACCGTCAGGTTTTGTATCCGCGCATGTTACCAGAAAATCAGCGGCAAGCTACCAGTTTGTAGCGGTTAAAGCGCAAACCGCCAAACCAGCGCCCCGCGCGGCCTCCGGGGAGGCAAAACCGTAAACACGGATATCGTTAACGCGAACCATCTTGTGAACCACATATTATCCCGGATTCGTCATCGGGCATTAATTTCTAATAACAGAGCCGGGTTAAAGCGGAATATAGAAAATGATGTTTGCGCGGCAAAATGGCCTCTGATCTTTTGACGCACGGCGCGGCAAGGTGATAATATTTCATCTTCCGTCACCACCTGATTCCGCTCTTTTCCGGAGGAATTTATGCGTAAGTATGCTGTTTGTTTCTGTATTTTTCTTTTGACCCTGGCAATCATCCCGGCCGCAAATGTTTCGGCGGCGGAGCCGGCAGCAACGCCAGCCGCGCCGGCAGCAGAGCCAGCCGCACCGGCAGCAACACCGGCCGCGCCAGCAGCCATACCGGCCGCGCCAGCAGCCATACCGGCCGCGCCAGCAGCCATACCGGCCACGCCGGCAGCAGCGCCAAACGCGCCGGTCGAGGAGCAAAATCCTGAGCCGCAAGCCCGCACAGGTATTCCCGAAATGCTAAAACTTGCCGAGCAGGGAGACGCCGAAGCGCAGTACAGCATGGGCGCTATCTATGAAAATGGTCTTATGATGCCAAAAGACTACGGTAAAGCGCTTGAATGGTATCGCAAAGCCGCCGAGCAGAAATACGCCGGAGCGCAGTTTGGCATAGGCGTTATCTACGCAAACGGCTGGGGAGTGCCAAAAAATGAGGCCGAAGCGGTTGAGTGGTTCCGCAAAGCCGCCGAGCAGGAATATACCCCGGCGTACTACAATTTAGGCCTTATGTACACAAGCGGCCGGGGAGTGACAAAAGACTACGCCGAAGCAATTACCTGGTTCCGCAAAGCCGCCGAGCGGGGAGATGTTGACGCGCAATTCCGTTTAGGGCTTGCGTGCGAAACCGGCAACGGAGTACCGCAAGACGCAGTCAAAGCCGTAGAGTGGTATCGCAAAGCCGCCGAACAGGGGCAAGACAACGCTCAGTATAGTTTGGGCGTTATGTACGCAAACGGCAATGGAGTGCCGAAAAACGAAACCGAAGCGGTAACATGGTGGACCAAAGCCGCCGAGCAAAGAAATGTTGACGCGCAGTTTAACCTGGGCGTCATGTACTACGAGGGAAAGGGTGTGCCGAAAGACTATACCAAAGCGCTGGAATGGTTCCAGAAAGCCGCCGATCAATTCAAAGATGCCGATGCGCAATACAATTTGGGCGTTATGTACGCCGCCGGCCACGGAGTGACGCAAGACGAAGCCAAAGCGTTGGAGTTGTTCCAAAACGCCGCTAAACAGGGAAGCGCCTCGGCGCAACTCAAATTAGGCGCTTTGTACTTCGAGGGGAAGGGAGTCACCAAAGATCAACAGAAAGCCTGCGAGTTTTTGCGCCTTGCCAAAGAACAGAATCATGAAGAGGCAGCCAAACTTCACGATACGCATTGCGCCAAATAAGCATACCTGTTCTAAAAATTATACCCGCCAAATATTAGCGGCCCCCCAAAAGGGGCCGTTAATATTTGGGGCGTATCGTTTAAAGCGCAACCTTGCCGCATTTTAAACAGGAGTTTTTTGTCTTGTTAATTACAGCGGCACCAACCGTATCCAGACAGCTTTATCAACAACGCCACAGGTTTTGCGGCCAATTCCTGTTTCTGCCAAAAAAGGTTCCATGTTATAGAATCCTGCAATCGAATAATCTGTTATATTTAACAATCGGTTTCCATACAGGAAAACTGCTTAACTTGTATATTTCATAGGGAGGTTGCAATGATAAATAACAACGACAACACAGATGTTGTTTCCATGAACCAAGTACGTGACCTGCTTTTCGGCACACAGCTACGAGACATGGAAGCCCGTTTCCAGCGGCAAGAAGCCCGCTTTCAGCGTGAAGTCAATGACGCAAAAGAGGCATTGAAAACGCGCCTGGACTCGCTTGAGAATTTCATGCGGAGCGAAACGGCTTCCCTGCTGCATCGCGTCAATACCGAAGTGGCCGAACGCGACGCCGCGCTTAAAGCAGAGCAAAAGGAACATATTGAAGCATTCAATAAGCTGGCCGGCAGTATCACCGCCGCCGAACAAGCATTTGAGCGCCGCCTGTCCGCGCTTTCCAATACGCTTGACAATGCCGAACAGGAAATCCGAAAGCTGGTGCAAGCTGAAACAAACAGTTTGAACAACAAGATCGACGAAAAATACGCCGATGCCTTAAATGTGATCTCCGAAACAGCGTCACAAATTCGCCATGACATGGTCTACCGCTCTACGCTCTCAGGAATGTTTACGGCGATGGCGGTCAAATTGAGCAACCAGTGGTCAGCAGACTTGACGGAAGTGACCATTGGGGAAAATCAAAAGGGCGCTTCCGGAAATCAGGATGAACATCAGCCATATACAAACAGCGAGACCAAGGACTGAGAGCCATTGTTCCATGCCGGCGCAACTGACACAAAACCATGAGGAGCAAGAGCTTACCGTTTCCTGTCTCTTGCGCAAAGCGGCGCTTTTCCATCATATTGAACCGTGAAATGGCGCCGGTGGCACCAACAAAGGGGAATGGTATGAAACACGCCCCAAAAAACAAAAACTATTATGCCTGAAACATCTCTTCCTTCGCTTGAGAAGAACCCGGACAGCGTTCCGCCCGAAGAAGAAACGCGACAGTGCTCTACCCCTGTCGAGCCGTCCGAAACCGCAGGCGTTGTTCCGCCCGAAGAAGAAATGCAACGGTTGCGTTCGCTACTGCTCAAGTCAGAGATCGAAAAAATCAGCGATCTGGAACGCAGGCTCAATGATTTTGCGACAAAGGCGAAAGAGATCAGCGATGTCCTGCCCGAAGCCATTCTCATGCGCTCAGGCCAGGATAATGTGCTTAACAGAGCTTTAGAACCTATTGTCGAACACTCATTCAAGGCCTCCCTGAAGAAAAATCCAAATGATTTTATAAACGCTTTCTTTCCTCTGATCGGTTCTACAATTCGCCGTTCAATTTCCGAATCTTTCAATTCCATGCTCAACAGCTTCAGCAAAAGCCTTGAATACTCTTTCTCGCTAAACGGCATTCTGTGGCGTCTTGAGGCGCTTCGCACCGGCAAGTCGTTCAGTGAAGTTGTGCTGCTCAATACCATGGTTTACAGAGTCAATCAGATTTTTCTGATCCATAGCGAAACCGGCCTGGTGCTTTCCCATGTGGTCAACGAGGGCGTGACGAGCAAAGATGTGGATCTGGTGTCGGGCATGTTAACCGCGATTCAGGATTTTGCGCGTGACTGTTTCAACAATGAGGATGAAAACAGTTCGCTCAACTCCTTGAAAATGGATGAATATACGATTTATATCGTGCGAAGCCCCCTGGCTTATATTGCCTGCATGGTCGAGGGTACGCCGCCAGGCGATTTTCTGGACAGGCTGCATGAAAACCTGGAGTTGATCCTTGCGGAGTGCGGCGGCCTGCTTTATGACTTCAATGGGGATTCCGCTCCTTTTGAGGCTGCCAACAAATACTTGCGCGATTGCCTGGTCCAGAAATTCAAGGATGACCAAAAACCCACGTCAATCTGGATGAAACGGATGGTCGTCGGCGCGGGTGTTCTTATCCTGCTTCTTTTCTTTGCGCAGCAATACTATTTCTATAGATCGAACAAAGCAGTGGATATTCTGCTCCACGAACCAGGCTGGCTTGTGATAAATGTGACCAAATACTGGGGATTTCGCCCGTGGAAAATAATCTGCTTTAAGGATGAACTGGCGCGTCCGCCTTTCCAGGTATTTAGTGAAAACGGTTACGACTCGGATATTTTCAATATTCAAATCACTCGTTTTGTTTCCTACGCGCCGGAGATCGTCAAACAAAGGGCGATCAAAAGAATCATGCCGCCGGAAGAAGTCAAAATAAGTTTCGCGGAAGGAACCCTGTTTTTATCCGGCATAGCGGACATGAGCTGGATTCTTGACGCGCGGCAGATAGCGCTGACAACCCCAGGCGTAAACAGCGTGGATGTTTCCGGAATTCATGATCCGCGCGCGGCCGAACTGACAAACTTGATCCGGTCTATCGAGACGGCGGTTATCCGTTTCCAGGCAGGCAGCGACATGCCTATTCCGTCTGACCGGCCTGCGCTGGACAAAGCGATCAACGACTTGGTATCCTTGGAACGTATGGTCAGCCATATGGGACTGGCTGTCAATCTGACGATCTATGGGCAGGCGGACGCAACAGGCTCTGACAAACGTAATTATGATATCAGCCAGTTGCGGGCAAGAATGATCGCTTCCAGGCTTTTTGCGCGGCAGGTTAATATCCCTACCGCGATTTATGGAATCGGCGCCGATTTGACTCACGGTAAAACCGAAGAAAGGGAAAATCCGGACAGGCGGAAAATCGACCTGAGAGTGCATTTGGTCAAAGTTGCCGAAGCCGACTATTTGCTGCCGCTGAAAAAACAAGAAGGAAATGTTGACAACAACACCACTGTGTCACCGAACAAACAATAACAGTAAAATCAATCGGTATTAGCGAACCGAATTTCAAGGTATATTTAACAATAATGATAAGCAAAAAAATATGTATGCTGGGTTTACTTGCCGTTGGCAAAACTTCTCTTGTCGAACAGTATGTAAAATCTATTTTCTCCGACAATTATCTCTCTACGATCGGCGTAAAAATCAGCAAGAAAAGCATCAATGTTGACGGCACAGATATGTCTCTCGTTCTCTGGGACATGGAAGGCAAAGATGATTATACCGAGATCAATATGCTATACCTTCGCGGCGCAATGGGGTTTTTCGTTGTCGCCGACCTGACCCGCGCCGAAACGTTTGACGCGGCGATCAAAATCAGGCAGATGGTGCTGGACGCTCTGGGCAAGGATGTACCCAACATGCTGCTTCTGAATAAAAGCGACTTGCCCGATTGGGAAATGGATGACGAACACGTGGAAAAAGCTCAAGCTTTAGGCATAAAAATTCTGCGTACCAGCGCCAAAACGGGAACGGCTGTGCAGGAAGCTTTTGAAACCTTGGCGCGGGACATGTTGGGACAAAACTAAATGGGCGATAAAGAAATCATCTATTCGATACTCAACGCCGCTGATATCGCCGTGCTGAAGCGGCTTGGGCCTGGAAAATATGTCCCGATCGGGGAGGTTCCCCGCTTCTACCGCGAGTTGTATCCGGATGACGAAAACGGGCCCTGCTCCGCGCCATGGAACCATTCGGACATGCTGGCCTTTTTCATTGAAGACGCCGAGCATTTCTTTTCGGAGAAGCAAGAAGGTCAGTATTCATCCAGCGTGTGGCAAGAAGACGGCGTTGGCGAAGACGCGGCGCTTATCGCGCAGGCGCTGATAACGCCCAAAGGAATGGTGATCACCGTACGCCGTTTCCGGGATGAGTACATCGAGCGCGTCAGGGTTATACAGAAAGCAAGAGAAAACCTTCTGGAGAAAAGAGAACTAAAACACAATCTGGAACTGTACAAAACTATCTCCCGCACGGATAAACTTACGTCTCTCTTTAATCAGGCCGCTTTCAAGGAGATCCTCAAGTCGGAAATCCAGAATGCCAAAGACACCGGCACCCGCCTGTCGCTCATAATCATGGATATTGACGATTTCAAGAAGGTCAACGACACGCACGGACATCTTGTCGGCGACGCGGTGCTGGCCGCCTTTGGGAAGATATTGATGTCGCACCTGCGTGACGGAGATATCGCCGCAAGATATGGTGGGGAAGAATTTGCCATCCTGGCGAAAAGAACAACACAGGACCAGGTTTTTCGCATGGCGGAAAATTTGCGCAAGCTGATAGAACGCCACGATTTCCCAACGGTCAAACATGTTACCGCCAGCGTCGGCTGCACCGCTTATTTGCCGCCTGAAGATCAAAACGAGTTCATTCAGCGGGCTGATTTTGCTCTGTATGACGCGAAGCGCAGCAACAAGAACAACGTCAAAATCCGGTAACGGGCCCAAGCGGACATCGCGCCAACGCAAGCATCCACAAAGCCCGGCTTTTAAGTCTCCGCCCGTCTTGTGATCGGCATACGGCGGTCTCTCCCGAGAGCGCGTGGCGTGATCTTTACGCCGGGAGGCGCCTGACGGCGCTTGTACTCGCTGTTATCCACCATCGAAACAACCTGCCGGACAATGTCCGGATCGTGCCCCGCTTCAATCATCTCCCGGATACTCTTGTCCTGCTCCACGTACAGTTTGAGGATCGGATCAAGAACCTCGTATTCCGGCAGAGTATCCGTATCCTTCTGGTTTGGCTTAAGCTCCGCGGTTGGAGCTTTTGCAAACACCCGCTCCGGAATGATCTCCAGCGCGTGGCTTTCGTTGTACCAGCGCGAAACGCGGTACACCATCGTCTTGAAAACATCCTTGATAACCGCGAATCCTCCCGCCATATCCCCGTAAAGCGTGGCATACCCCACGCTCATCTCGCTCTTGTTGCCGGTGGCAAGAACCATGGACCCGAACTTGTTGGACATCGCCATCAAAAGCGTGCCGCGGATACGCGCCTGCAGGTTCTCCTCGGTAGAATCCGACGCAAGGTTTCGGAAAGGCTCCGCAAGCGTGCTGCGGAACATATCGAACACTTCGGTAATGGAAAGGTCTATGCAGCGAATGCCGAGGTTGGCCGCCAAAGCATGCGCGTCCTGTACGCTCTCTTTCGAGGTGTAAGGCGACGACATCGTTACTCCGAGCACGCGGTCGGAAGAAAGCGCCTCCACCGCCACCGCCGCGACAATTGACGAATCAAGCCCCCCGGAAAGCCCGATGACCACTCCGGGGAACCGGTTTTTCTCGATATAGTCACGCGTTCCGGTCACCAGCGCCCGGAACACTTCCTCTTCCGCGCGCGGGATGGGCGCGATAGGACCGTGCGGCTCCCGCCCCCATATGTCGCACACGAGCAGTTCCTCCTCAAACATCGCCGCCCGCGCGATCACTTCGCCCGACGAGTCGACCACCATGCTCCCGCCGTCGAACACCAGCTCGTCCTGGCCGCCCACCATGTTGCAGTATGCGACCGGCAAGCGGTTTCTCTTTGCGTGAGAAGATACAAGGTCGCGCCGGGTCCGCCACTTCCCCGCATGATACGGAGAAGAGGAAATGTTGATTATCAACCCGGCGCCTTCTTTCGCTTCACGCGGCACCGGCCCGCCGGAAACCCACACATCTTCACATATAGTTATTCCAACCCGCGTACCATTGACGGACACAAGCAGCGGCTCCGACCCTTTTTGGAAATAGCGCATTTCGTCGAAGACACCATAATTAGGCAGATGCATCTTCCGGTAGACCCCTACGGACCCGCCGTTTGCCGCGACACCCGCCGCATTGTATGTGCGCCCCTTTCCGTCCCGGTCCACAAAACCGACCACGGCGGTGATCCCGCTGATCTCGCGGGCTACTTCTTCCCACGCGGCCAGGTTCCTGTCGATGAAGGAAGCGCGCAGCAACAGATCTTCCGGCGGATACCCGGTTATGGAAAGCTCCGGGAAGATGACCAGGTCCGCCTTCGCTTCCCGCGCGCGCGCGGAGGTTTCGAGGATCTTGCGGACATTTCCGGGAATATCGCCCACCGTGGCGTTGATTTGCGCCAAGGCTACTCGCAGCAGTCTACTCATCCCGATATTTTCTTAGAACAGGGGGCTGGTGTGAAGCTAAAGGATTTCGCGCGGCAAACTTTTTTCCCTGGCTTTTTCTTTCCGGACTTTGTCGTTTCAGGAAAGAAGCGCGGCCCTCACCTGGCTCATAAGCTCCGGGATGTCGGACTCAGTCTTGCCTTCCGTCGGAATGGGATCGAACAACTCAACAACCACATGCCCCGAGCGCACCGTCAAAGCGTCGGCAGGAAGAAGTTCGTGGCTTCCATGTATCCGCACCGGCACGACCGGAAGCCCCGCTCCCAGCGCAAGGTGAAAACCGCCTTTTTTAAACGGTTGAAGTTTTCCGTCCTTGCTTCGGGTTCCTTCGGGGAAGACCAGCACCGACATGTTTCCCGTAAGTTCCTTGCCGGCATCTCCCATCGATTTACGGGCCTGTTTTGCGTCAGATCGGTCGACCATGATCTGCCCCATCGCCAAAAGCGCCCATCCAAACACCGGGATCTTTGATAACTCCTTTTTGAACACCCAAAACAGCGGCTGTGGAAAAACAATCGTCAGCACGGGCGGGTCAAGATAGCTTGTATGCGCCGATAAAAAAACGTACCCTTTGTCCGGGTCCACCCTGGATACGCCGCGCCCCTCCACCGTAACCCCAAGCATCCACAAGGCAATACCGGAGTACAGCTTCGACGCCCGGCGAAACAGCCTCCCTTTCCTCTCCCGCGTGCAAGCCAGCAAACCAAGCAATATGACCGGTATCCCAATAAAAAACGTCAGCAATCCGACGGCCAGCCACTGGAAACAACCGCGAAGCGTCACCGGGAACCCCTTTCCGGAACCGGCTCCGCTCCGGTCGGACACACTTTCAGCAGCGGACACGACGGACACAGCGGATTGCGCGGCCGGCAGATCTCGCGGCCCAACTGGATGATATTAAGGTGTGTGCTCACATGGGCGCCTTCCGGAATATGCGGCTCCAACAGAAGCGCCGCCTTCGCGGGAGAAGCCGACGGCGGGACCAGCCCAAGCCGTTTCACCACCCTGAAGACATGCGTATCCACAGGAAACGCGGGAAACCCAAAAGAAAACAGCAACAGGATGTTGGCGGTTTTGACGCCGACTCCTCCAAAAGAGGTGATATAGTCGCGCGCCTCCGGAAGCGGCATCGATTCGAGAAAATCCAGGGTATAGCCTCCACGTTCCTGTTTCAGCCGCGAAAGCGCGGCCAGGATCGAAGCCGACTTAGTCCGCGAAAGTCCGGCGGGACGGATCGTCTCCGCCAGCTCACCGGCATCCGCGGCGGCCAGCCGTGGAAATGTGGGGTATTTTTTTCGCAGCGCGGCAAACGCGCGATCACGGCAGGCATCCGTTGTGTTCTGCGAGAGGATCGTCAGGACAAGGTTCCAGACAGGCGGCATCTCGTGCGGGCAGGATTTCGGAGTCCCGAAGCTTGAAGCGAGACGCCGGTTGACCTCAGCCAGACGCGCGGAAATTCCTTTCAATCAGCTTCCTCCGGATCTGGAAACCTGGGGGGCGCGTTCGTATTGATCTTTTAGTTGCGCGATTTCTTTCTTGAGGTCTGCAACTTCCGCCTCCAGATCCCTGACAGCGTTATCCGCCTCCGGTTTCCGGTTCGCCTGGCTTGTCTTGTTTGCTCCAGCCTCCTGATTAAGGCGTTTGCGGAAATACCCCGTAACCGAGACCAGCAAACCGCTTAAAAGCCCCGCCACGAAAGACGCCACAATTAACACAAACTGGCTGGTGTTCCACCTGAACAAGAAAAACTGCACGGTGACATTATCCCGATTCTGGAAGGAGAACAGCGCAATCAGCCCTAAAAGAACCACGAGGATAATCAATGATGATTTTTTCATCGTTACTCCGTTTTTTGCCCGTTTTGTTCTATATGAAATCCTTGATCATCCGTTTCATGTGCTCGCACTTAAACGAACCCTCGCACACCTCGTCGCATGGCTCGATGTGACTGACCACGTAGGCATTCCCAAGCAGCTCCCGGATATCGTTTTCCAGATGGTCCGTCACGCGGTGGGCTTCTCCCAGCAACTGCTCCCGGCACATCACAACATGGAAATCCACCTGAATATCGGACCCCGAACGGCGGGTTCGTAGAGCGTGCAGGTTCTTCACTATCGGCTGGTGCCTCTCTATGAGGCGTTCGATGTCGTTAACCGTGTCCGGCGGAAGACTTATGTCCAAAACATCACGGAACGCGCCAATAATCAGGGGCCACGCGGAAACAATTATGAACGCTCCCACCGCCATGGCGATAACGGGGTCCAGCCACTTCCAGCCCGTAAACCTGAACAGAACAAGAGAAAACAGGATGCCGCATCCGGAATATACGTCCATCCGGAAATGAACAGAATCCGCAATCAGCGCCGTGGAACCAGTTAACTCCCCCGCCCTGCGAATCCGGCTGGATATGAACCAGGACGCCACCATCGAAAAGATCATCACAAAAATACCCGCGTCCAGGCCGAGACCTTCGGGTACAGATCCCTTCCACAAACGCCGCGCCGCCTCCAGCGCCACTCCCACGCCGGTGAGGGCAATTACTCCCCCCTGGAACAGCGTTCCCAGCGTCTCCATCTTTCCGTGGCCGTACGGGTGAGATTCGTCCGCCGGATTCGACGCCTTGGTGATTGACACGAGGTTGACGCCGGACATGAAAATATCCGCAAGGTTGTCGATGGCCGAGGCAAGGATTCCGATCGATCCGGAGATAATTCCCACCACCATCTTCAGCGCGCAGAGGAAAACCGCGCTTCCCAGCGAGAAGCGGGCGGTCCGAATACGAAGCTTTCGGTTTTCTTCCGTCCCTACGGGAATAGCGGGGACATTGGTCACGGATTTGCCTTGACGCCTTTCCGGGTACGAAACAACCCCACTGGGAAATACCGCGATTTGACACGATTTCCTGCTATTGCAAGAATAGCACATAGTTTTTTTCCGGGAGGCTGCGTATTCCAGCGCCGCTTGAATCATTGCTGACAGTTACGGAAATATTCGCGGGAATACAGGGAGAGACCTCATTCTCCGGCCTTCCGTTTGTTTTCGCGCGGCTGACTGGATGCAACCTGCGCTGCCGCTATTGCGACACAACATACGCCTATGGCTCCGGCCAGAAGCTTGGCATTAATGAAATACTTTCTCTCGTCACCGCGTTCGGATTAAACCGCGTCTGCATCACCGGCGGAGAACCGATGATCCAGGAAAACACCCCCCTTCTCGCGCGAGAGCTTCTCGACCGGGGACATCAGGTGCTTGTCGAGACCAACGGCGCCATCTCACTGTCCGGCCTTGACCCGAGAGCGGTCAAGATCATGGATGTCAAGTGTCCCGACTCGGGAGAACATGAAAATATGCTCTGGGAGAATTTCAGGCTTCTTACCGGCCAGGACGAAGTAAAATTTGTCATCTCCTCGCGGCAGGACTACGCGTACGCTAAAGACGTGTTGGAAAAATACCGAAAAGAAACGCGTTGGAGCGCGCTCTTTTCCCCGGTGTTCGGACTCCTACCTTTCGACCAGCTCGCGGAGTGGATCCTGGAAGACGCTCTGGATGTCCGGTTCCAGCTCCAGATCCACAAGCTCGTATGGGGACCGGATCGCAAAGGAGTGTGAATTGATAGACACAGAGAAAAAACCTCTTGGGATCGCCCTGGTCAGCGGCGGAATGGACAGCCTCGTCATGGCAAGTTTCTGCCGGACGGAATCAGAACTGGCCTTGCTGCACATCAGTTACGGACAACTTACGCAGGCGCGCGAACTCGCCTGTTTTCTCTCCATCGCGGATTTCCTGGAAGTGCCGGCCTCACGGCGGCTTGTCGCAAACATCGAGTATCTGAAAACCATCGGCGGAAGCGCCCTTACCGACAAGTCGATCACGGTTCCAAAGGCCGACTTTAATCGGGCTGATATTCCCGCCACATATGTTCCTTTTCGAAACGCTCATCTTGTGGCAATCGCCGTTTCCTGGGCGGAAGCCATCGGCGCAAAAAATATCTATATCGGGGCAATGGCCGTGGACTCTTCAGGCTATCCGGACTGCCGGCCGGAGTTTTACAAAGCCATGAACGAAACCATCCGCCAGGGAACAAAGGACGGCAGCGGTATCGTCGTCAAAGCGCCCTTTCTACAGCTCAAGAAAAAAGACCTCGTTTTGCTGGGAATATCCCACGGCGTTCCTTTCGAACATACATGGTCATGCTACCGGGATGGAAAGAAGGCGTGCGGCGTGTGTGATTCGTGCGCCCTGCGATTGCGCGCTTTTGCCGAGGCAGACGCGACGGACCCTCTTCCGTATGAAGCAAAGCCGGATTACTGTTGGACAAAAACATCATGACGCGCTTGTCTCCACAAATCAGGCGAAACGCGCGCCGGGCTTCCCAAGGGTTGTTTCTCGCCCTGTTTCTCGCCCTGTTGATAAAGACCGATTACAACGGCGCCGACGAGCTTGCCTACCCGGTGAGAATCTTTCTGGACGCGGACCTGCTCGTCTTTATCACATCTCTGCTATCAGCGCGCAAACTCCCCGCCATGCTTTTTCTGGCGCTGCTCTTTGTGCCGGTCACAATCCTTTTTGGCCGGGCTTTCTGCGGCTGGATATGTCCCTTCGGCACGCTGCACCACGCGACAAGCTTTGCCGGAAAACCGGCCTCCCCCGAACGGGGCGTGAAAACCGCCGGCAGCCGATGGAAATTTCTGGCGTTGCTATTTTTCATCGGAGCCGCTTTCTTCGGACTCCAGATAGCCGGTGTTCTCGATCCGATCCCCTTCCTGATCCGGTCCCTCTCCCTGTCGGTCCTCCCGGCGATCAATTCGGCGCTGCGCGCCTTCCTCGATTGGGGATACTCTCTCCCGTCGAGATCCGTCTCTGAAGTGTTTGACGGCATCTATTCCTTTCTGCAGGCTCATTTTCTGTCGTTTCGCCAGTCGTGGTATCAGCAGGCGTTTATCTTCTTTCTGATGTTTGTCGGCGTCTTATGGTTGAACCGGCAGCGAACCCGTTTTTTCTGCCGCTTCGTCTGTCCGCTGGGAGCGCTTCTTGGACTGTTGTCCCGCGTGGGGTTTTTGCGCCTGTCAATGAATGACAACTGTACGCGATGCATGAAATGCCGTGATGTCTGTTCGGGCGGAGCCAATCCGCACGCGCAGGACAATTGGTCCTCGTCTGAATGCCTGACTTGTCTCAACTGCTCGGCGGTCTGCCCGGAAAACGCGTTCTCCTGGAATTTTTCTTTCGCCCGCAATACAAAAGACCGCATAAACACAGGACGCCGGTCAGTGCTTGCGGCTCTCTCTTTCGGGGCCTCAACCGCATGGGTTCTGAAAAAACCCGCCGCATCGGCTTTAAATATTCCATCTCTGGTTCGCCCGCCGGGGTCGGTTGCGGAAAACGAGTTCCTGGCCCGCTGCGTACGATGCGGAGAATGCATGAAGGTATGCATCACCGGAGGGCTGCAGCCAACCTTGTTCGAGGCGGGAATCGAGGGAATCTGGACGCCCATACTCGTCCCAAAGATCGGTCACTGCGAGTTCAACTGTACCCTTTGCGGCCAGGTATGCCCCACATCCGCTATCCGGAAGCTTACGCCGGAGGAAAAACGCAAAACGGTCATCGGGCTGGCATTCATCGACCCGTCGCGTTGCATCCCCTTCGCGCAAGGAACACCCTGCATCGTCTGCGAGGAGCATTGCCCAACGCCACAAAAAGCGATAGTTTTTCGTGAGCGTGCAGGGAAGGGCGGAACGCCGGTCCGGGAGCCGGTCGTATTGCTGGATCTGTGCATCGGATGCGGCATCTGTGAGAGCAAATGCCCGATTCCCGATCTTGCGGGAATCCGGATTACATCCGCCGGAGAAAGCCGCGACCCGCGCGGCATGCTATTGACAGCCGCCCCTTCCGCCGATACAGTCTTATTCCCGAAATGACAGGGAATTGCCTTTGTGTCTTATAAATGCTGTTACGTAAATACAACTTGAGGGAAGCATGGCCCATTTTTACGATGAACACGGCGATCCGGACGCCACCTGGGAGGATGTGGGAGGATTCAACACCCATCTGCTGAACGAATTGCGCAACGCGCTTATATCGGTGGATCTCCAGGGAAGTTCCTCAAATCCAATCCAGGCCGTTGTGGCCGAATGGATCAAGCAGCTCCCCGCGTTCGATTTCCCTGACGACGATATCGGCTGATCCCTGCTTACTCCTTTTTCAAACCAAAACCGCTTCCAGCAATTTTGATTTATCCCTGATGCGTCATTCGAAGTTATTGTCGGTACTCACAGATCTTCCTTTCAAAAATGCCGCGGAAACAGGCTTGAAACCATATCGAATCAACAGGTTGCTTTAATGGCCGTCATTAGAAATTAATGCCTTATGGCGAATATGGGTTTATCTGGCTTCGGCAAGAGCAACCGACCAGCCTTGCCGTGGCCGCGTAAAACATCGTGTATTCCAGTTGTAAATGAAAACTAAAGCGGTTTATCTGGAATCGGAATTTGTCGATGGCTCCGGCAGTCCGAGCAATTCCAGATATACCTTCCGGATTTTCCCAGTCTCTTTTCGATACCGCCCGACAGTTTCCGGCTCAAGCAGGTTCGGATCGAACTGATCAATCGACGAATCGTGGGAAATCCGAAGCCGCGCGTCAAGCGACCTTAGAAACCGGTACCCGTCGTCCAGCGCTTTGAACTGGTCCGCCGGAATAATCCCGGACCGGCGCAGTTCGTAGAGAGCCTTCAGTGTGCTACGCGCCCTGACGCAAGGTTCGACTGCGCCGTAAAGCAGTTGAAGGTACTGAACCGCAAACTCCACATCCACGACTCCGCCCCGCCCTACTTTCAGGTTAAGCCTGTCTTCGCTCTCCCGCCCCAACTCAACTTCCATACGGGTTCGCAGGCGGTGAATCTCTTCGGCTGTATCGGAAGGCAGAGGCCGCCCGAAGATAATATCTTTGGCCAGTTCTTCCACCTTTTTCCCGAATTCCCGATTCCCCGTCACGAAACGGCACCGCAGCAGCGCCTGCCGCTCCCACAACTGCGCGGCCCCATCGTGGTAACGCTGAAACGCCTCCAGCGAAGTTACCAGCGTCCCCGCGTTTCCCGATGGACGCAGCCTGGTGTCTAACCGATAGACGTATCCTTCGCGCGTCATCGTCGTGAGGACGGAAATCAGCCGCTGGGCAACCTTGGCAAAATATTCTTGGTTGGAGATCTTGCGGAACTCCCGCTGTCCGTCCGGGTCCGGGGCGCTTTCTCCCGCTCCCGAATAAAGGAAAATGATATCGAGGTCGCTGTGGTACGAAAGTTCTTCCGCTCCAAGCTTTCCCAACCCCATAACGGCAAACGACGCTTCCAGGCCGGTCTCCGCGTCGATCGGCACACCAAAGCGGTATCGCACTTCCCGGCGCGCCACCGCCAGCGCATGGGTCAGCAGCGCATCCGCCAGCGAGGAGAGCTGGACCATCCCTTCCTCGATGGACAACGCCCCTCCCATGTCATGAATACCGACCCGCAGCGTCTCCAGGTTCTTGAATCGCCGCAGCACATCCAGCTCGTCCTCCAGGCCGCTACACGCCTCAAGATCCGACGCAAGCCGGGTCCGCATATCAGACTTCGACTTGAACGGCACATCCAGATCAGTTCTCAAAAAAGTGTCGAGAAGCTCCGGATGCCTAAGCAGGATGCCGGACAAGTACCGGCTGCTGCCAAAGAGCCGCACGATCGACTCAATCACTTTGGGTTTCTCGAACAGCAGGGCGTAGAACATGGTGCGCGCCCCAACGGCGGAAAGGAAACGCTCCATATGAACCAGCGCCATATCGGAATCAGGGCTTTTCGTAGCGCAGTGAAGGATCTTCGGGGCAATCCGGTTCAGGTATTGCCGCGCCCTCTGTGAAATCCGGATACGCGGCGGGCCGTCTCTCAAAATCTCCAGGTTCTTTCGCGCAATTTCCGCGTCTTTGAATCCCAGCAGCGACAACCGCTCCGAAGCGTCAAGCGGCATCGGGCCGGGAAGGAAAAGCTCCTGGATCTCCGGAGGAACTCCGGAGGCAATCTCCTGGCGCCCCGCGCCGAACAGACGGCTGTATATCCCGCAAACCGCATCGGTTCGAGCATCCAGCGCTTCGAGCAACGCCTGCGGGTCCGCAAGCTTCATGGCCCTGGCAAGACGCCACTGGTCATCCTCTAACCGGGGCAGAACATGAGTCTGCCGTTCCTGATACACCTGAATCCGGTGTTCAAGCGTTCGCAGGAATACGTAGGCTTCCGCAAGTTCCTCCCGCTCCCGCTCGGTCACAAGCCGCGGCAGCAAAAGCGCCTCAAGCGCTTCGAGTGTGCCTCTAAGCCGCAACGACGGCTCTTTTCCGCCGTAGATAAGCTGGTGCGCCTGGACAAAAAACTCGATCTCGCGAATTCCGCCCGCGCCAAGCTTGAGATCACGTTCCCCTTTGCAGCCACGGATCGCCGCCTGGTTGATCCGGTCTTTCATCTCCTTTATTTCCACTATGGATGTGAAATCCATGTACTTCCGGAAAACGAAAGGAACCAGCGTTCGCAGGAACTCCTCTCCCAAGGAAATATCGCCCGCAACCGGGCGCGCTTTTATCAGGGCGGCGCGCTCCCATGTCTGCCCGAATGATTCGTAGTAAATTTCCGCCGCCCGCTGTGAGATTGCCAGTTCTCCGCGCGTCCCTTCGGGACGCAGCCGCAGATCCACGCGGAAGACAAACCCCTCGTCTGTCGGCTCCTGCATGATCCGGGTCACCGCCTCGCCCACCCGGACGAAATACTGATGCGGGGAAAGCGATTTTTTGCCGTCTTGCGCTTCCCACCGATCGGCCTCGTAAAGATAAACCAGGTCAACATCCGAGCTGAAATTCAGCTCCAGACCTCCCAGCTTGCCCATCCCAAGGACGACAAAGCGGCACGGCTGCCGCGTGCCGTCGGGAAGAAGCGACATCGGTTCCCCGAACTTGTCGGAGAGAGCCTTGCGGGCAAACCGGACCGCGCCGTCAAGCGCAGCGCTTGCCAGCGAGGAAAGCTCTTCTGTAACTTGTGACAGCGAGGAAAGACCGCCCAGATCCCGCGCCGCTATCCGGGACATCTCCCGAAGCTTCATCCGGCGCAGCGCCCGCTTCATTTCTTCTTCCGAATCGCAGCGCTTTGCTTCTTCAAGCGCTTCCCGGTGAAGCGCCGCGGAATCAAGCGGAAGCAGCACCCCTTTTTCCGGAAACAATGCTTTGAAAACTTCCGGGCGGTTGGCCAACCGCTCCGGCAAAAACTCCGACCCGCCAAGCAAAGCTCCAAGCAGTATCCGCAGTTCGGCGTCCCGCAAAGAATCGGTCAAGAAGCCGATAGAAACCGAATCGCCAAGGCGTGACAGGTTTAGGAAGAAAAGATCCGGATCGGCAGCCATGGAAGCGGCCTGGATCGCCGCTTCGACAACTTCGTTCTCTTCGGAGAAAGGACGCAGGACTTCAGACAAAAGCGACAGGCACCGGCCGGTATCGCGCGCGCCGATCGCCCGAAACCGCTCCAGGATCGTCGGCGCGTTCGTCACGTCAGTTCTCCCGTCAGCCGAACAGCTTCCGGATGGAGCCGGAAAACGGAGGGCGTATGACTCCTTTCTCGGTGATGATCGCCGAGATATACCGGGCCGGCGTTACATCGAAAGCCGGGTTATAAACATCGACGCCTTCAGGAGCCACGCGCTTCCCCATCAAGTGCGTCACCTCGGAAGAATCGCGTTCCTCGATCGGAATCGCGGCGCCGGTACGCAGTTTCCGGTCGATGGTTGAAAGCGGCGCGGCCACGTAGAACGGCACCTTGTGCTCCTTGCACAGCACCGCCACGCCGTATGTCCCGACCTTGTTTGCGACATCCCCGTTGGCGGCAATCCGGTCCGCGCCAACTACAACCGCGTCAATTTTGCCGGCCGCGAAAAGCGTCGCCGACATGTTGTCCGTGATGAGGGTGCATGGAATGCGGTCTTTCATCAGCTCCCACGCTGTCAGCCTCGCCCCTTGCAGGAATGGGCGGGTTTCGTCCACAAAAACGTGGATCTTCTTTCCGGCGGCTACGGCGGCGCGCAGGACCCCCAGCGCCGTTCCATATCCGGCTGTGGCAAGCGCCCCCGCGTTACAGTGCGTCAGCACACACGCCGCTTTCGGCAGCAGCTTCGCGCCGCGTACTCCCATCGCCCGGTTTGCGGCTACATCCTCCTCCATGATGGCAACCGCTTCCTGTTCCAGCCGCAGCAACGCTTTGGACGGATCATCCGGCAGTCCGGACGCAACATTCCGCATCCGCTCTATGGCCCAGAAAAGGTTAACCGCCGTGGGCCGCGTTGCCGCAAGCAGTGTCGCCGCCTCGTCGAAAGCGCCGCGCCACGGCCGCTTTTTCCTGCGGGCGACCTGAACAGCCAGCACAAGACCAAACGCCGCGGTTACCCCGATCGCGGGCGCCCCGCGAACCACCATGGTGATGATCGCGTCCGCCACCCCAACCGGTTCGGTTAAACGCCGCACAACTTCCACTCTCGGCAGAACCCGCTGATCCAGCAGGAAAAGGGCTTTTTTCTCCCACTTCAATGTGTAAAACGACTCGGCCATGAGTTTTCCCTTCACCTGCGAACCGCCGGATTCTACGGACGCCGGATTACCAATGCGTCCCGCGCCTTTTACATATTTGGGTTTAAAGCCCGCGAGTGTCTTTTCCTTAAAAACTATTGCGGCATGCCGCTCGTTCGCCGTTATCTGTAACGGCAAACCTATGGTTTAGCCGTAAAGCGTACAGGTTCGTGAAACAACAAAGCCGGCGCAGACATTACGTTTCCAGAGGGCGCACCCCAAATCACAAAACCGTTCAGCATGCCGATGACGATCAACTCGACTTTTTGGGTGTTTCGCTTTTCATTGTCTCGTCATCCCAGTTTCTTCCTTATCACCTCTTGCACTATCTTCGGGTTCGCCTTCCCCCGGCTCTCTTTCATGACCTGGCCGACAAAGAAGGAGAGCAGCCCGGTCTTGCCTCCCCGGTAGCTTTCGACTTCTTTCGGGCTCGCAGCAAGGACCTGGTCCACGATGGCGTCAAGCGCGGATGTATCGGATACCTGCGTCAGCCCCTTTTCGTCACGCAAAGACCTGAACGGCTTTCCGGTTTCCAGCACGGCCGTAACAAGTTTTTTGGAAGCTGTCGCGGAAATCGTCCCGTTTTCCCGATCCTCGACCGCGTGGGCAATCGTTTCCGGAGAAAGCTTTTCGGAAAGGATCGCTTCTTTCCAATGCACGCATTCGTTGGCGGTGGTTTTCGGAGCTCCATTGAAAATCGCCACTGACGCTTCGAAGAAATCAGCGAGCTTGCGGGAGGAGGCCAGGATGCCGGCGTCATACTTAGGGATGCCGTACTGCCCGGCAAGCCGCTCTATTTTTGGGCCAGGCAATTCGGGGATCGTGCCCCGCAGTTCCTCGACCCACGAGTCCTCTACCATAAGAGGCAAAAGGTCCGGATCGGGGAAGTAGCGGTAGTCGTGCGCCTCTTCCTTGCGGCGCATCGACATCGTCACACCGGCTTCGGCGTCCCAAAGCCGCGTCTCCTGCACTACTTTCCCGCCATCCTCAACCAGTTCTATCTGGCGGCGGATCTCGTACTCCACCGCTCTCTCCACGTTGCGGAAGGAGTTCATGTTCTTTAGCTCCGCCTTCGTCCCAAGCTTCTCCTGCCCCTTCGGACGGATGGAGACATTGGCGTCGCAGCGGAACGATCCTTCCTCCATGTTCCCGTCGCAAACATCGAGATAGAGGAGAATGTCGCGGAGGTTGCGCAGGTAGGCGACAGCTTCCTCCGGCGTCCGCATGTCTGGCTCGGACACAATCTCCATAAGCGGCATGCCGGACCGGTTCAGGTCCACCAGCGACGCCTGCGCCCCGGAAAGATCCCCCTCGTGGACCAGCTTCCCGGCATCTTCTTCTATGTGTATCCGGTTAACGCCGATCCGTTTTCCCTGCCCGCCAACCTCGATGTCGATATGGCCGTTCCGCGCGATCGGCAGCTCGTACTGAGAGATCTGGTACGCCTTCGGCAGGTCCGGGTAGAAGTAGTTCTTTCTGTCGAAGACGCTTTTGCGCTGCACCGTACACGAAGTCGCAAGCGCCGTCCGGATCGAATATTCCACCACTTTCCGGTTGAGGACGGGCAGCGTTCCCGGCACGCAACTGCACCCGGGGCAAGTGTTCTCGTTTGGTCCGGCTCCAAACTTCGTGGAGCAGGCACAGAAAAGTTTGCTCTTTGTGGAAACCTGGGCGTGTACCTCAAGCCCTATGACCGCTTCAAATTCCATAATCAGTCCACCCGCAAAGCCGGCATTACGCGCGGCGAAGGTATGGCGCGCTCAATCGCGCCGGCGGCGGCAAACATCGTCTCTTCCCGGAAACTGCCGGCCAGAAGCTGCGCTCCCACAGGCAGTCCTTCCTCGGAAAAGCCGCACGGCACCGAGATTCCCGGAATCCCCGCGAGGTTGCACGGCATGGTTAAAGCCTCGACAAGATACATTGTCAAAGGATCTTTCGTTTTTTCACCCGGCGGAAACGCCGTAACCGGCGTCGTGGGGGTAAGCAGCACATCGGCTTTCTGGAACGCTTCCTCGAAATCACGCCGGATGAGAGTGCGAACCTTTTGCGCCTTGACGTAAAGCGCATCGTAATGCTCGGCGGAAAGGGCATACGTGCCGATCATGATCCGCCGCTTTACTTCTTCCCCAAACAACTCGGCGCGTGTTTTCGACATCATCTCGGCAAAACCCTGGTCGCCTTCCGCCCGAAAGCCGTACCGGACGCCGTCGTAGCGGGCAACATTGGTGGATGCTTCCGCCGAAGCTATCAGGCAGTACACCGAAGGAGCGTACCCGGTGTGAGGAAGCGACACCTCCACCACGGAAGCGCCCTGCTCGGTCAGGCTTTTCAGAACCCGCTCCATGGCCGCCTTTACGCCGGAGTCCAGCCCCTCGATTTCGAAATATTCTTTCGGCAAACCGATACGCATGCCCGTGACCGGCTTCTTTGTCGCGGATAGATAATCAGGCACCGGCAAATTCACGCTGGTGGAATCCCTCCGGTCGTGACCCGCGATGACTTCAAGCAGCGCCGCGGCGTCGGCCACGGAACGGGTAAGCGGGCCAGCCTGATCAAGAGAGGCGGCAAGCGCGACAATCCCATGCCGGGAGACGCGCCCGTAGGTCGGCTTCATTCCCACGACGCCGCAGAAAGAAGCCGGCTGGCGGATTGAGCCGCCGGTGTCTGTCCCGACGCCGGCAAAGCACAGCGAAGCGGCAACCGCCGCCGCCGTACCGCCTGAAGAACCGCCGGGAATGCATGACAGCTTCCAGGGGTTGCGCGTGGGACCAAACCAGGAACTCTCCGTGGAAGCGCCCATAGCGAATTCGTCCATGTTGTGTTTGCCAAGAAGAACCGCGCCCGACGAACGAACTTTCTCGGCCACCGCCGCGTCGTAAGGGGGGACAAACTGCGCCAGGGCACGGCTGCCGCATGTAGTGCGGATGCCTCTGGTGCAGAAAAGATCCTTGAGGCCGATGGGCACCCCATGCAGCGGTCCGAGCGGCGACCCTTTTGCCTGTTCTTCGTCACACGCCGCCGCCGCCGCCATCGCGTCTTCCGGCAAAACGGTGATATAGGAGTTTATTTTCGGATCGAGCTCTGAAATACGGTCGAGGATCGCTTTTGTCACCTCGCGGGACGAAACTTTCCCTTCCCGGATGTTTTGGGCCGCCTCAAGCAGAGTCCATTCATGGATATTGGTATTCGACATGATGTTCCTATTCCAGAATCCGCGGAACGCGGAAAAAATCACCGGCGCGGTCGGTGGCGCTTTTAAGGATCGCTTCCGTGTCTTCAAACGGACATACGATATCGTCCCTAAGCAGCGTGCCGGTATCGGCTAAATGAATGGTCGGGGCAACCGCGTTGGTGTCGAGACGATCAAGCTGTTTCGTGTAATCAAGGAGCTTCCCGATCTGGTCCCCGAAAGAATCGACTTCCGAATCGGAAAGCGCAATGCGAGCCAAGCGGGCTATATGCCGCACTTCCTCGCGCGTGATTGCCATGGATTCCCTCCTTGCTGTGGATAACATTTTAATGTATCACGAGCGCGCGCCACGAGGCAAAATCCGACGAACAGACAGAGGAATGCCGTCCGCTATCAAACAATCAAGAACCTCATTCCTCTATTGAATCTGTCGCATTAAACAGCAACCGTAGGTCGATTTATCGTATCTCTCCGGCCTTCAAGCAATCCGGCCTGACCGAAATGCGGGATCTGGTCAAGCGACAAAGGCTGTTCGGATTCCTCGCTCCGCCAACCTTCCGGCAATACCATGCAAAATGCCTGTTTTCCCGTTCAACGAAGCCACCGGGGACGAACATATATCCTGTTTATCTGGAAGAGCCCTCTTCAGATTGAGCCTGTTGTTCAGCTAAATAACCAAGTATTAAATCTTCAACTTGTTTCAAATGGTCAGCCATCGCTTCTTCCGCTTTATTTGGATCATGAGCCTCCAAGGCGGCGTAAATTTCCTTATGTCCACGAAATGATTTCCATCCACCCTCTTTAAACCTCAAAGATTTTACTCTTGTGCCTTCTAAAGAACCGTGTAGAGCTTCTGTCATCCCTATGAATATTGCATTATCGGTTGCTTTAGCTATACAGTAATGAAACTCCCTGTCTAAATCAATTATGTCAAGACCTTCCGTTATCCGTTCTTCTTGTTGTTGTAAATTTTTTTTTAAGTCTTTCATCAAATCATCATTTATATTTAAGGCAGCTAACCTTGCGAGCTGTGGTTCAATCACTCGCCTTACTTGCATTGGCTCCTTTATTAAGTATTTGTTTTTTGCAACCACTTGGAGCAACGATGTCGCCGCAAAACTTGCCACACCCGTACTAAAAGCTCCACCACGGTTTTTGCGTTCCACTAACCCGCTAGCTTCTAAAGCAACCATAGCTTCTCTAATAGAAACCCGGTTTACGTTAAACATTTTTGCTAATTCTCGCTCAGGTGGCAGCTTCTGGCCGGATTCTATTTTTTCTTTTATAAGATACTCTTTGATTTGCTCCAGCACATCCTCGTAGAGACGTTTCTTTTTAGTTTCTCTAAATTTCAATGGCGCATGTTCCTTATAATAGTTATTTACCAATCAAGTATTTTCATGCACATTATCATACATCAACAAAAACGACATAAACGCATTGGTTTGTAAGTGACGCCTCTATAATAGGATTATACGTGAACTGGTTAGCTTCCTGCGCCCCAAAGGGTGTCTTTCACACAGAAATGGATACTACGCTTATCATTGCGATTTCGCGCTAAAAAGTCGAAAATATTATAGCTGTTATCACCGCTCCCGGCAACAGGAAGTTCGCCTGCTCCGAATACGGAAACAGGAAGGTTGCCCGATGCGCGATATAACGGAGAAGACGCCGAGGCGCTTGGACTTTTTCCAGTATCTTGCGCTTCCGCACCAACTCATGTTCCTCGGGTCACACGCACAGTGTGCGGTTAACGTGACGCGGACACAAACCTGGCT